>CAYWSI010000022.1:0-19178 GCA_964460585.1 uncultured Algimonas sp. | reverse complement strand
CGCTTAACCCAATGTGTTCAACTTACAGCTTGGTAAATGTCCAAGCTTTAATTTAGCTCGGGAATATGCGTCGCTAACTGCCCGCCAATACGTATTGGCTCGACCCGCAGCGCAAGGCCATTCTTCCCCGTTTCGACATATACGCCGCATAGTGTTCCAGCACCGCTGGCAGGGGTGAAACGTCCGCCGCGCATTTTTGTCGTGAAGCGGCGGATAGGTTCTTCGACTTCCATACCGATAATGGAATTATAATCACCGCACATACCTGCGTCGGTCTGATAAGCTGTCCCATTTGGCAGAATACGGGCATCACCTGTGGGAACATGTTGGTGGGTTCCGACAACAAGACTGGCGCGGCCATCGCAAAAATACCCCATCGCATTTTTCTCTGATGTGGCTTCGGCATGAATGTCAACAATGACCGCATCGGCAACAGCGCCTAGGGGGGCCGCCTCTAATTCCTTGTCGACCGCATGAAAAGCATTGTCCAGCGGGTCCATGAAAACACTGCCCAGAACATTCACGACGAGAAGTTGGTATCCCTTCACATCAAATAATCCTGCGCCGCGTCCGGGCGTTGTGCCTTGGGGATAATTACAGGGGCGCAGCACGCGCGGGTCATTATCAATGACCGTAATGCCTTGCGCTTGGTCAAATGTGTGATTGCCAAGCGTTAAAACATCTGCGCCCGCCTCGAATAATTCTTCCGCTGTTGCGCGGGTGATTCCAAATCCGCCCGCCGCGTTTTCCGCGTTAATGACAACCGCATCCAGACCTAGCTGACCTTTGAGACGAGGGAGGTGACGTTTGACGGCTTCGCGTCCGGCGCGGCCAACAACATCTCCGAAAAATGCGAGTTTCATGTGAAAGCCTTAAATCCATCTTCCGTCAAAATACCGTCCAATTTTGCATCGTGCATATCAGTGGGTAAGCTTTCCACCTCTTGCCCTGCATAAGCGACACCGCAAGCAAAAACCTCACTCTTCTGTCTCAATGTCTCTAATGTACGATCATAATACCCTCCGCCATAGCCAAGGCGTTCGCCTCTCGCAGTGAAAGCTAAGAGCGGGACAAATATTAGCTGAGGGGCGATGGGCTTTCCCCTTGTAGGATAGGCGATGCCGTAACGATCTTTTTTCATCTCACTGGAGGGCATCCATTGACGAAAGGTCAAAGGTTGATTGGGAGTCTTGATGACAGGAAGGCATATAGACTGACCGCGCGCATGTAGAGAGGTCAGGAGCGGCCAAATATCTATTTCGGTTCCAAACGCTGCATAGCCTGCAATGTTAGGTGAAGACCTGCCGAGCGGCGGTAATTTATTGAATAAATTCGGAGAGGGTACGCGCTGCTTTAGCTGCTCTCTGCGTTTTCGCATCGTTTTGCGAAGGCGTGATTTTTCAGACTGTATGTCATCTGCAGTGTTCATGATGCCAACACTAGAGGTTCTGCGGTCTTGCGAACAGATGATTGGACATATTTTATGAGGTAAAATGAAGAGGCGAGAGAGCCCCACCCTCGGCTTACGCCAAGAGGTGAGATTGCGCCCCGCTTCGTTTGAAACTAACCGAAGAGTTTCGGTCTGCGCGCCGCCTAAGAAAAAAATAGAATTCTAGCAAATAGAAATGTGTCCCAGGGATTGAAAAATGTGTCCCAAAGGTCCAAAGGGTCACCAAATTTATAAATTTGCGCGCAGGCAGATTAAATGACCTTAAACTTAAACGAAGCTCTTAATGAAGCGAAAACCCGCCGTGGCGTGTTTTCTAAGGTAATCATTTGGGAAAGTGGTGTTAGTAAAAGCCAATTTTATAGAATTATCAAAGGTCAGGAAACGCCGAGTGCGGAGACGAAAACACGTATGGCTGAGTCCCTTGGACTTGAGACGAGTCAATTTGATAAATTACTTGAACAGTCAAAGAGAGAATTTCAAGGCACGATTGTTACGCCAAAGCCTCTTAAAACGTCACGTTTTATCATTTTAGGTGGTGCGGCTATCCTTCTTTGTGTTGGTTTTTTTGCGACTATTTTGTTTCAAAAACAAAACGCTATTCCCGAACAAAACGTTGTTGTCGCAAAAACTGAGGTGACAGTAGATGGAGATAAAACACGTTTCATCGCAGATGTGACAATACCAGACGGAACGTCAATTCCGATCAACACCACTTTTGTTAAAACCTGGCGTGTTCAGAATGTAGGGTCTGTGACGTGGAAGGATCGCTATTTAAAACGGATGACGCCAGTTTCAGATTTGATCTGTTCTTCGCCGGCATTGGTGCCCATTCCCGAAACGGCGCCAGGCGAAATAATAGATATTTCAGTCACTTTTAAAACGCCGCACCTTCCAGGGTCATGCCGTACAGATTGGAAAACATCTGACAATAAAGGGAATTTATTTTTCCCAGAAAAACATGGCTTATACTCAATCGTGACGGTCGTTGATGAATGATATTTTCTACGATGGAAAACTAACTGGAGTCTGGCAGAAAATAAAAGCGTGACGGTAACCACGATGCCCGTGGAGACAAACATATCCTCGTGAACCTCAGTTTGAGGTGGGCGCCGGAATTAAACGAACCACGGTCCGAACAGAGCCAGCTCCCTAAGGAATAGTAAGGCCCGGTGGATAAGTGCCTTTCACGTAACCCGCAGCGACCGTCGGGCGTTATGTGGAGCGCTCATACGCAAAGCGCAAGGGAAAGACTGTGTCTTCTTTGCTTACGCTTTCCCGCGTCTGAGCGACCATTTGGCCCAAAGCCAGAAAATTTTAGGGCCTTCAATGAGGTAACGTTTCCAAAGACGTTTTGGCTCACTGCCAAGGCGAAATAACCATTCCATCCGGATATTTTGCATCCATTTTGGTGCCCGTTTTGTCCGGCCAGAGAGGAAATCAAGTGATGCGCCAACGCAAAGGCCTAATCCGACACAATCACCGCGGTCAAGGCAGGCCTTCGCGATCATTTCCTGTTGCGGGCTCCCAACGCAGATAAAGACATAACGCGCAGGGTTTGCAGCAATAAACTCAGCTGTTTTCGCGACTTCATCAGGCTTGTGGCGCAAACCAAATGGCGGTTCATAATGATTGATTTTGTGAAGACCATAAATCCGTTTCACGGTGTCTATAATCTCAGCATCTGCGCCAATGACCGTAATCGTATCATCTGCAGTTATGACATTATCAAAAAGTTGTTGTGTTAAGTCTGACCCTGGTACTGCTTTTAAGGGGATACCAGAAAAATTGGCGAGCATTTCCAAAATACGAGAATCGCAAACCGAGAGCCAACTGGCTTCATAAAGCGGATTGAAAACATCAGGTTCTTTTGCAACGCGGACAAGATGATCAACATTAGGCGTTACAATAAAACGAAATCCATGATTAGCCGTCATCCATTTCGCGCGGGCCAAAGTTTGCATGGGTGTTAGGGGGTCAAAGATTGCGCCTACAAATTCATAACTCCGTGGGTCTAAACGCCAATCCGTATGGCCAAAGCGTCTTGATTTACGGCGATCCTCCCCGCGCGCAAGTGCAGGCACAAACATAGTCTCCGCGGATTCCGCTGACCGGCTATCCCTTTGACCTTGCAAAGGATTAGGGTTTGTTGATTGTCTCTCCGTTTGGGCCATGATTATATCCATTCATCTCGTCTTATTTACGGCCTTATATCACGCTGTGGTTGACATCAGGTTTACAGCCGCCAAATGAAATGCCGTGAAACCTTCCCAAAATATTAACGAAAAAGACGACGCGCCTGAGCGCGGCATAGTTCAACAGCTTCTGGGATTGCGGCGTTTGAAGCCCTATCTCTGGCCAAAAGGGAATATCAGTTTCAAAGTCCGGTCAATTCTTGCCTTAATCCTGACCGTAGCCGGGCAATTCGTGATTGTGGGTTCGCCCTTCTTGCTGGGCCGCGCGATAAACGAGTTGGAAATTATCCAAGATGGCGGCGTGACAGAACAATTATCAGTTCTGATTTTAAGTTTGATTTTTGGCTATGGCGCACTTCGATTGCTCGCGACTATATTCTCTGAAGGCCGGGAGTATATTTTTGCGCCTGTTGCGCAATCAGCCCAACGCGCCGTCGCGACAGGCACTTTTGCGCATATGCATCGACTGTCTTTGCGCTATCATTTGGAAAAACGAACAGGGAAGCTCACGCGTATTATTGAACGCGGCGTGAAATCGATTGATTTCCTCTTTCGGTTCTTGCTGTTTAATATTGGACCGACGCTCTTACAGCTCGGAATCGTTGGGGTTGCCTTTGCGGCCGTCTATGATTGGCGCTTTGCCTTGGTCGCGATTATTATCGTTATTACCTATGTCGCCTTTACGATTATCACGACGGAATGGCGTTTGAAATTCCGGCGCGAAATGAACCGGAAAGATAATGAAGCGGCAGCTAAAGCCGTGGATAGTTTACTCAATTACGAGACGGTTAAATATTTCAGTGCGGAAGCGTTCGAGACCGCGCGATATGACGGCGCGATGACGGGATATATGCGCGCGGCTATACGTTCACGGACATCACTCTCTACAGTCAATATTGGTCAAAGTTTCTTTATGACGCTTGGCCTCGTTCTCGTTGTGATACTGGCCTCGGAAAATGTCCTAACGGACGGCGGTATGGAAATTGGAGACATAACAACGGTCACGCTTGTGATGACCCAACTATATCGCCCGCTTAATATTCTTGGCTTTGCCTACCGCGAGATCAAACAAGCGCTCACGGATTTAGAAAATATGTTCTCTCTGATGGATAGGCGCCCAGAGATTGAAGATGCTGTGGATGTTGCCGAATTAGGAGATGTCACAGGGCGCGTCGAATTTGAGGATGTGCATTTTCATTACGACCCTGAGCGCGCTATTCTCAAAGGGATTAATTTCACCATTGAACCCGGGCAAACCGTTGCGATTGTTGGCCCGACGGGAGCAGGGAAGTCTACGCTTTCGCGTATTTTATTTCGCTTTTATAATATCGCATCAGGCGCAGTTCGAATTGATGGGCAGGATTTAAAAACGCTTAGTCAGTCTAGTGTCCGCAAAGCCTTAGGTATCGTTCCGCAAGATACGGTCCTATTCAACGACACAATTGGCTATAATATTGGCTATGCGAAACCAAGTGCTACACAGGCCGAGATAGAAAGCGCGGCGAAGGACGCGCAGGTCCATGATTTCCTCTCAAAACTTCCAAACGGCTATGACACGATTGTCGGAGAGCGGGGTTTGAAACTCTCTGGCGGCGAAAAACAGCGCGTGGCAATTGCGCGAACGCTGCTGAAAAATCCAGCCATTCTTATTTTGGATGAGGCGACTTCGGCTCTTGATAGTGCAACTGAACGCGACATTCAGGCGGCGTTAGATCGCATTGCATCTGATCGAACCACGCTCGTCATTGCCCATCGCTTAACGACGATTATTGGGGCTGACAAAATTTTAGTTTTGGATGAGGGGCAGATTCGTGAACGCGGCACGCATGAGGAACTCTTGCGTGCCGACGGTCTCTACGCCCATCTCTGGGCGCAGCAGGAAAATGAAACGTCTGATTTAGCAGATTAGAATTTGCGTGAGACTGCCAATGAGATAGCGTCTGCATCTGCACCGTCAAAGTCGTAAATTGTGTAATCCGCACGCACAGAGGTTTTGCGATCGATTGCGTATTCTGCGCCGACGCCATAAGCGATGCCGTCTTCAGAGAAGTCGTCGCTAACCGATGTTGTGCCATCGTCAAGTTCAAGGTCGAGCTCTGTGTTGTGATAGCCGACGCGGCCTAACACATTAAATCTGTTTGAGACCGGAAAACGTCCCACAGCAAAAGCAGCTATTTGTGTATCAATTTCAAGATCAGTATCAACCGGCGTCCCACCTAAAACAATCGTGTCATCCTCATCACTAATCCCGAAAGACCCTTCGACTTCTGCACCGAAGAAGCTTTTTGATTGCCACCCGAGACGGCCTTGGATGCCGTAAAGATCGCTATCGACATCATAAAGTACTCCGCCAAGTGTGCCATATGTATAGGCCTGACGAAGCCCGTTTGAAGAGCGGAACTGAGGGTTTACAAAGGCTGGTGCAAATCCACCGCCTTGGAAACCTTGTTGCCCTTGATAGGCAGGAAAATTTTGTCCTTGTGCAACATAAGTCGGCGCAGCAGGGAATTGTGCGCCGTAAGCTGGCGATATAGTTTGAGCCGCAGCGTAAGGCGACGGTGCAAATGCTTGTCCGCCATATGATTGCGTAGCAACATGGCTTTGTGCAACAGGGTAAGCACCCTGACAGCCATTTGGATTAACAGCGGTGTTAACAGGCGCATTATATTGATTGCCGCAATGTGAGTTTGCGCCCCAATATTGACCGTGTTGCGCCTGTTGACCGAAATCTCCGCTGCCGAGGCCACCAAATCCAGCCAAGGAGCATCCGCTCAAAGTTGATCCCAATAAAAGCACTGGAAGTAGTTTAGCAAAATTTTGCATATTAATCACCTGTTGTAATTCACTCAATTTTTTAAGCTCATTAGATGATTTTATTTAATATCTAGTGAGTCCGAGCTTAACCTTCGGCTAAGCATGATATTGCGTCAGGCTTGCATAAAGCATGCCAAGTACAGGGTTGGAGCATGCAAAGACGCAGAGCGGACTGTACATTTGCAGTGCTTGCGATGGAGTTAGGTTGGTCCTAAGCCCGTTGGATAGAATTTGGATTTAAGGATTTATCTGATGAGCGAAATTGCTTTCGATCCCTTGCCTGAACAGGTCAAAGCCTTTTTAGCAAATCATCCCGATGGCGAGCCAGTGGTTATGCTAAATTTGCTGAAGTTTAAACTGAAAGCGACGTACCTCAACGGCGAAGATATTTCGGGCCGAGACGCTTATGGGCGTTACGGCGCAGCTTTTAGTCAAATGGTGGCCGACTTGAAGATTGACGGCGCCTATGCCGTTTTTAGCGGTAAAATCGGGAGCTGGTTAATTGGGCAAGGCGAGGGCGAATGGGATGCGGTGGCGCTGTTTCGCTATCCCGATGCCAAGACTATGTTTGCGACGGTGAGCTCTGAGCCTTACCGAAAAATACATAAGCATAGAAAAGCGGGTTTAGAGGGTCAGCTCCTTATTGCTTGCGCTGATGGCGATATTTTTTAAAGGACCGCTATGCAAACCTTGCTCGTGAATAAGACCGATTTTACTGATATTGCCATTGTTAATTATGATGAAGGGCCGCTGCCTGACGGACATATCCGTGTCGATATTGGTCCCTTTGCGCTGACGGCGAATAATGTGACCTATATGGTGACAGGTGATCAAATTGGATATTGGTCCGTTTTTGACCCTGCCGCCTATGATTTGACGCAAGATAAAGCTCAAGGCCGTATGCCTGTCTGGGGTTATGGCGTGGTGCGCGAGTCCCGTTTTCCAAGAATAGAGGTGGGAGCTGATATTTACGGCTTTTTTCCAGTCGCAAAATCTATGGATATGCAGCCGGGCCGGCTCAATAAACATGGCTTTACCGATATTGCAGAACACCGCTCGAAGCTGCATAGCCTCTATAGTAGCTATAGTTTCACTGCTGCCGACCCAAGCTATGGAATGCACCGCGATTTGCAACCCGTGTTGCGGCCGCTCTTTACGACGAGTTTTTTAATTGATGACTTTTTGGCGGAGGAGAGTTTTTTCGGCGCAGAGCAAGTCTTATTGCTATCAGCTTCGTCTAAAACGGCGCTCGGCACCGCCTATTGTTTGAAAGCTCGCGGGGTATTACCCGTTGCGGGGCTTACATCAGAGAGCAATAAACGCTTTTTGGAAGATACCGGATTTTACAATTCCGTTTATTCTTATGATAGGATTACGGATATGAACCCTGATGTAAAAACCGTGGTTGTTGATATGTCGGGCAATATGGGCGTGATTAGGACGCTAGAAGATCACTTCGAAGAAAATCTGACTTATATTTGCCGTGTGGGTATTTCTCACTGGCAAGAAGCGGCTAAAGCGCCGCCGAAACGTACAGCAACCCCAACGGCCTTCTTTTTTGCCCCTGACCGCGCCAAACAACGGATTGGCGATTGGGGGCAATTTGGTTTTGCCGAAAACCTCGGCGCGCGTTGGATGCCATTTTTAGATTCGGCGAAAGACTGGATGACGGTTGAAAAACAAACGGGCATAGGGCGCGTTTTAGAAAATTATAAAGACCTGCTTGGCGGACAAAGCGCGCCGTCTAAAGGCTATCTTTTTACGCTTTAGGAGGCGGCCATGAACTATAAGTGTTTTGACGTAAATATTGCCGATGGCGTGGCGCATATTATTATGAATCGTCCTGAAAAGCGTAACGCGATGATCGCGGAATTCTGGAAAGAATTACCCGCTATTGTTCAGGACATTGATGAGAACGCGAAAGCCCGCGTTATTGTCTTATCTTCAACGGGGCCTGTTTTTTGCGCCGGAATTGATATTGGGATGCTCAAAACAGATGTGGGTGTCGGGAAGGATAAAAACCATCCTCAACATGGGGCGTCATTTTACCCCCATGTAACCCGTTTGCAGGATTCGATGTCGTCACTTGAAACCTGCCGCATTCCGGTTTTAGCGGCGATACAGGGCGGGTGTTACGGCGGGGGCGTGGATTTAATCACGGCCTGTGATATGCGCTACGGCACAGAAGATAGCTTCATCTCAATTTATGAGATCAATGTCGGTATGACAGCAGATGTTGGAACCTTTCCGCGTATTCTCAATCATATGCCAGAAGGCATTGTGCGCGAGCTCGCCTATACAGGCCGGAAAATGGGTGCTGCGGAATGTAAATCGCGCGGACTTTATAATGAGGTCTATGCAGATCATGCGGAAATGCTGGCGGCTGTGATGGAAACCGCGCGCGAAATTGCATCAAAGCCTCCGCTTGCGATATATGGGTGTAAACGCATTATCACATATTCCCGCGATCATAGCACTGCGGATGCGCTAGATAATATCGCGGTTTGGAACATGTCCATGTTGATTCCGAGCGAAATGACAAAGGCCATGATGGCTGGTCAAGAGAAACGCGTTGGAAAATTCGAAGACTTACCTGTCATCAAATCTCAATAGGCGCCTCTTAAGAGCCGTCCTGTTGTGCGTTAGATTGATATTTGCAAGGGGAGGCTAAACCAAGGGATTACCTGCGCCCACAATCATCCCTTGGTTCTGTGCATCTGCATATTCAGCCAGCAAGAGGTACAAATCGCCCCATCTATCTTACTGCCGCAACGCAGGGGTTGCCCCACACAATGCTTACTTAAATGAAGACGTCATAGAATGCTTGTCGCATAACGAGGTAATTTTTGTCTTTTTTGACTATCTTTTCGAATAAAAAAATGACAAAAAATAATACATAAAAATGACAAAAGGCGCCCTATTCTATACATATGTCTCCCCTAGCTTCTTATAAATCTCAGTCCTAACGATATGAAAATGACGCTGTCACATCGCTATTTAGTGACCAATTTGCTGATTTTGGAATCGCTTGGCTATCCGAAAGGCAAGGCATTAAAGGTTTTGGGCATAGAGGAAAATCTCTTAAATATTGCGAGAGACCGCATATCTCTTGATCGGTTTGTTGCCTGTATAAAGGCCGCCGCTGAATATACATCAAATCCAAATATTGCTTTGCGCTTGGGACATAAATTTCGAGTTGGAAATTTTGGGGAAACGGGCAGTCTCTATTCCTATTGTAAGTCATTAGGTGATATTGTTCGTTTAAATAATCGATATCAGAAACTCGCCATTGACGCAGGGTCGGTTGAATTAGTTGAAGGGCAATCTGGTCGATATAAGATGGTCTTTAAACCTTATTACAAGGATATGGAAAAATACCGTCCGATCACGGATCTGCTTATGGCGTCTTATATGACGACCTATAGTTGGCTGATATGGGGGATGGGTGAGTCAATTCTTTCGACGCATTTATCTTATCCACGACCAGATGATACTCATGCGCATAAAGACATCTTCCAATCAGATCTAATTTTCGGATCTCATGAAACCTTTATGGAGTTTTCGGAGACCACGGTGTCTGAGGTTATTACAACACATAATCCAGAGAAACTAGCACGGGTGACCATGCAATTAGATAAAATGCTAGGGTTGCAAATGGAGGCGCATGCCTTTGAAAGGGCCGTTGAGGCGGCCATGAGAGGTGCATTGAGTTTGGGGCAAGTCTCTTCTCAAGTTGTGGCAGAGCGAATGGGAATGAGTTGGTCCGTCCTACGGCTGCGTCTAAAAGAGAGCGGATTAGGTTTCCGCCCCCGTTTGGACCAGATTCGAAAGTCCATATTTTTGGAAGAATACCAAGCTGGGAAAAGTTTTGGGCAGATTTCTATGGCGCTGGCTTATAATGACCAACCGGCCATGAATCGTGCCTTTAAACGCTGGTTTGGCATGACCCCGTCACAATGGCAAAAAGCCCAGTCAGAGACCGAATAAAACCGTTTATTTCGCCCGGCCCCAATAATTATAAGATAAAACACGTGGACCAGGGATATAGAGTTGCTGGAGTTCGATTATGTCTAGGTCCGCTTGGGCGAAAAGGTCCGGAATGTCCCGGCCGCTTTGACAGCCTCCAGCTAGTTTCGACCAAATCGGGTCAATCCGCTTTTGCCATTTTGCGATATTTTGATCCGGCGCGCGCCCATGCTCACAAAATAAGATCTCGCCATCTGGTTTTAAAATGCGCCGCATTTCGCGCAAGGCGCGGACAGGGTCAGGAATCGTGCAGAGGCTATAGGTGACGACCACGGTATCAACGCTGTCTGTTTCCATCGGGATATCTTCTCCCGACAGCCCGATACGCTGTATAGGGAAGCTGGCTGCATCGCGCCGCGTTTTACTGCGCGTCCAAATATGATCATCTGGGTCTACGCCAATCACGCGCTCGACTTGCGATGGATTATAATGCGGAAGATTGAGACCTGACCCAATTCCAATTTCAAGAACACGCCCTTTCGCGAGCGGGATAATTTTTGCGCGTTGTTTGTTGACGGGTCCAACGCTGCACGCTTTGTCTAAACAGATAGGCAGAATATGTTTTGCGTAGAACCCCATCAGCGCTGTCGTTATTTGCGGCGGTATGTGTCTGTTGTTTCCGTGCCTGTATCTTGCAAAATAAGTTGGTTTTTATTGGCGAGGATAATGTTTTTGACGGAAGCTTGCCCGCCATCTGCTTGTTTCTGTAACTCGTCTGCCCATGCCTGTGAGATTTCATCAGGGTTTTGGGGGAGGATTAGAGCTGAATTTTGAATTTGTTTCAGCTGCCCATTTGAAATTTCCCAATTTCCAGTGAGTTCAACACGCAGGGGGATACCATTTGGAGGTAATTTCTGGCCTGCAATGGTTAAATTTCTTGTCAGCTTTGCTTCGCCATTTTTTTTCAATGTTAGAACTGTATCCGTCGTTGTGGTTTGTATCCCTTGCGACGTCATTGATGTGGGGGTCGCTTGCACCCAGGTACCTATAATGGCTTTCTCAACAGGCGGCTCGCCGGAACATCCTGCTAAAATCAGGGAAAAACCAAATAAAATAGACCGAATCCAAGACATAATCCGCCCTAACAGTCAAAAATGATTTTCGCAAAGTGGATTTGGAATTTTCTTAGGCCGTCATGTGGGCCCATCAAGTAAAGGTGTAAAA
The DNA here is from genome assembly GCA_964460585.1 of uncultured Algimonas sp. Classification (GTDB taxonomy): domain Bacteria; phylum Pseudomonadota; class Alphaproteobacteria; order Caulobacterales; family Maricaulaceae; genus Litorimonas. The sequence continues at coordinate 7,532 of CAYWSI010000022.1, read as the reverse complement.
ATTCCGCTTGGGTAGAGCCGTCCAGCTAGGTTAAGTGAAGCGCATGTCTAATTTACTCAAACTCGCTCTGCCTCAACTTGCGCCCATGTGGCTCTCTCGAGAAGCTGGCCTCGCGCAGGTTATCCAAACCATAAAAACGGCGTCCAAAGAAAAAGCTGACTTAATCGTATTCTCAGAGAGTTTCGTGCCGGGATATCCTTTTTGGCTAGACGGAACGGGCGGCGCGAATTTTAATAATGAAAAACAAAAAACCATCTTTGCCCATTATTCTGACCAGTCTATCACGATTGAGGACGGGCATTTAGACGGCGTTTGCGCGGCGCTCAAAGCGGCGAATATGGCCTGTTATCTGGGGATGATTGAACGCCCGCGTGACCAGACGGGACACTCGCTTTATTGTTCTTATGTTTATATCGACAAAAGCGGCGCAGTGCGCTCGGTTCACCGTAAACTTCGACCGACTTATGAAGAAAGGCTCGTTTGGTCTCCGGGTGATGGGCACGGCCTTGTCACGCATAAGCTGGGCGCGTTTACCGTTGGCGGTTTAAATTGCTGGGAGAACTGGATGCCGCTCCCGCGGGCTGCGCTTTACGGGCAGGGCGAAGATCTACACATCATGGGCTGGCCTGGAAGTGATCGGAACACGCAGGACATAACGCCCTTTCTAGCCAAGGAAGGCCGGAGTTATTGTGTCTCTGTCTCGGCTCTGATGCGCCCGTCTGATGTGCGTGATGATACGCCCTTCGCGGAAGAGATACGCGCGAGCTTAAGTGATATGCCTGCCAATGGCGGCTCTTGTGTCGCAGCCCCTGACGGGAGTTGGGTGTTGGAACCCATTATGGGCGAAACCAATATTCGTTATTGTGAGTTAGACCCAAGCTTTGTGCGGCGCGAGCGTCAGAATTTTGATCCTGCAGGTCATTATTCTAGGCCCGATGTGACCCAATTACACGTCGATCGCCGCCGAAAAACGACCACCACTTTTACCGATGATGAGACTTAAAACGTAATCTCATTGGCCATGACCGCATTGGAAAGCGTTTTGGGCAGGATTTGAGGGATTACTCCGTGAGGGCGCTTTCGCTTGCAAGTTCATTTGTTAAGGCGTCCAGTTTCAATAAGAGTCCTGTTTCTAACAGGTCTAGTTTTTCAACTCTTACATCTGTCTCAACGGTTGCGATGGGACGGCCTGTATTACCGGAAAAATGCATCCATGTTTGACCCTCAAATTTGGGCCAATTTGGTACATCCTTTCCGTTTGGATTCCCTGTCTTTGCGAAATTCGTCCAAGCGGAGACCATGATATCTGTCAAAGCCTTATCATCATCTGATAGGCCTAACACGGGTTCAGAACTATCAAAGACGAATGGAATTTCGGCGGCGTGAAACGCGCCTAATGTTTGTTTCTTTGACGGCGGCGTGCGCGAGAAATGATAGAGATATGTCGGCATGCCCAATGCGATATTGGCTTGCGCTGCAAAACGGACATTTACGCCAAAAATCTCATCGCCCATCATTTGGCTTCCGCCTGTCATGAAATCTGACTCCAGCCCATAAATCTCGGCAATAGCTTCACCTTTCTCGGGATAATGCGCGTTGAGCGCCGCAATCATTTCAGGCCCGCCGCGCGGCATGTTTGGTTCCCAGACAGAAGGCTGCTGATCATCTGGAAAAAATAACGTGCCTTCATCCGAATTATACCCCGTCAAGAACGGCACAGCATTAAAATCTCCGTCGCGAAAGGCATGGCCGACATTTTTAGGAAAGACATATCCATCTCTGATGTGATGAAAGGCCTCGTCGGCTTTTTCGGGTAAGTTAGCCATTATGTCGTCCGCAGGCACAGCGCGTAATTCATCCGCTGTTGGGGCGTTTAAGCCCACGGATTTTGCAACTTTTTCGCCCATATCATAACCGCTTGGCCAGCCTACCCCATTACCGTCCATTTGTCCGAGATGATAAGTCGAGGCGCCGCTTTGCGTAATCGCCTTGTGGAATTTCCCGGCTGCGAGCGGGCTTGCCATCATTTCAGTGACAGACCATCCGCCTGCGCTCTCTCCGAAAATCGTGACATTGTTAGGGTCGCCGCCATAAGCGGCGATATTGTCTTGGACCCAATTAAGGGCTGCGATTTGATCAAGGCTCCCATAATTGCCTGACACAGTGTTTGGGCTGACGTCCGATAAAGCGGGATGAGCCATATATCCGAAGACCCCGAGGCGGTAATTTATTGTCACAAGGACAACGTCTTTTTCAACAAGACCGTTAGATTGATAATAGGAGAAATCGCCGGAGCCGAATTGGTGACCCCCGCCATGTATCCAGACCATGACAGGCTGTTTTGTCTCGCCGTTCAAATTGCCTGTGCGGACATTCAAATAAAGGCAATTTTCACTCATGGGGGAGGGAGTCTGCCCTGCGACGGCGCGCTTTATCAAGAAATTTTTTATCGCGCCTAATCCGTGACCTTCGATAAGCCTGTCAAAGAAACCACCCTCAACATCATCTATTTGCATACAGCGATTGCCAAAGTTGTCCGCCGTGCGGGTTTCAGTCCAAGTTGGGGCCGGTTGAGGGGCGGCCCAGCGCAGCTCTCCAAGGGGCGGGGCAGCAAAGGGGAGGCCTTTGAAATTGAAAATGTCGGGGTTATCTGTCGTCACGCCTTGGACAGGGCCTTGTGGCGTTGAAATAAGCGCGTCGTTTGAAAGTTCGGGGGTCGCACCCTCACAGGCCGTTAAAGCCGTAATCAGGGTCAGTGCGGCGACGGTTCTAAGTTTTCGCATTTTTAGTCTCTGCCGCATGTCGGGTCTCCCATTTTAGCCTTGATATGCAGTAAATGGGTAAAAGAACAAGTATTCTGCGCTTTGCGTGGCCTATGCATTTGTGTAGGCCGCCAGCCGTGAGTGACCAACAAGACATTATCATTATTGGTGCGGGCCTTATCGGCTTGTGTACGGCGGATGCTTTGGCTGCTCGCGGGGCACAGGTCACGGTCATAGAGGGGCGACCCGGCCCATGCGAAGGGACAAGCTTTTCTAACTCTGGGATGATTCACCCAAGTCAAGCCATGAGTTGGGAACCACAAAACACTCTACCCCCGGATTTGTCGCGTGCGCAGTTTGATGCCGCCAATGTGACAGCGCGTTTGGCAGAACGCTCACAACAGCTTTTGATGCAGAAACTCGGCGCCTTGAACTTGCCCTCACGCGCTGCTGGTTGTTTTCAGCTGCATCCCGATTTTGAAGCGGCGCAAGCGGCGCAAACCGAATATAATAAACTTGGTATTAGAACGGATATCCAGATAGACCCCGTGGAGACATTTGGAATGACGGCTTGTTATTTTCCGAATGACACTTCCAGTAATGCGAGAGTGTTTGGATGTGCTTTAGCAGAAGATTTGGCCACTCGCGGCGTGTCTTTTCTATATGACGCAGCGGCATTAGATATTTGCCGGGACCAAGACCGATTTTTCGTCCGAACGTCCAAGGGAATCTTAGAGGCAGAACATTTGGTTGTCGCATCCGGGGCGGCGTCTCCTGAGTGTTTTGCTCTGTTAGGGGTGAGGTTACAGCTTCACTCAGTGGCTGGCGCGGCGGCGGATTTCCAACTGCCTGAGGAGAGGGATGACCTTCCGCTTCGCCCCATTATGGATGTACAAAGCCGGTCTACGCTCACAGTTTTTGACCGTCATATTCGGATTTCGGGAGGATGGCATGTGAGTGACCCCGCAGCCTTATTGGCCCGGTGGCGAGAGATTGCGCCCGGTCTGATGCTACGTCTAGGGTCGCCGCTCTCTACATGGTCTGGCGTCCGTCCGATGAGCCCAGTGGGCCGCCCCTATATTAGCGAAACGTCCATACCAAATCTTTGGATTAATACGGGCCATGGTCATATGGGCTGGACATTAAGCGCGGGTTCGGGTGAGCTTTTGGCGAAACTAATGCTCGAAGGCGTGCAGGATAGACGTTTCGCCTTTGCAGGGTAAGGGTAGTACCCTCGCAGATTAGGCAATGCGAGTTAAGCAATAATATCTGGGGTAATTTGATTTTCTAGAAAGGCGATTTTATCTTTCATTGCCAGCTTGACCTTTTTCATCCGCCGCATTTTTAACATGTCCGTTACGCCAGTTTCGGACATGGCTTTGATTTCTCTGTCAATCGCGCGATGTTCTTTTTTGAGCTGCGCCAGCAGCTTGATCATATCCTCTTCAGATAGTCCCTCAGGGATATCTAACCCAGGGTTTTCTGGCGGTTGCTCATTCATGCGCTTTCCCTAACCTGATAGTGGTGATCACGCAATGACTCACAGGCGTTCCGGCCCCAAAAGAGGGTTTATTAACTCTGGTCACTCAAAATTTTTAGAGAGTACAAGACAAATGTCTGATTTTGTGGTAAGATGGCTCATCATCACACAACAGGAGCGAGACATGGCAGTATCGGAACACTTGGAAACTCTGCAAAGCAAACACATGCATTTGGATGAAAAAATTCAAGCCGAACTCCGAAGTCCTCTCCCTGATAGTCTCCGCGTCTCACGACTTAAACGTCAGAAATTACACATAAAAGATACGATTAGGCAGTACGCTGAGCTGAAGTAATCGCCATCTATTGCCGCTGGAAACGGCGCAGCCTATACCGCCTTCATTGATCAGTTGGTCAGTGAAGGTTTTTTGATTCGTAGGAGGTCACCATGTCTGACCGCGTCTTTATTGTAACGGGTGCTGCGCGCGGGATTGGGCTCGCCTGTGCACAACGCCTTGTTGATGATGGTCACCGTGTTGTTCTGGCTGACCTTGACGCAGAAGCAGGCCAAGCCTCTGGCCGTGATTTGGCGGCGGAAACGGACCGCGCGATTTTCGTAGAATGCGACGTGTCTGACCCGCTCTCCGTCCATAATTTGATTGCCGAAACTTTGGCGGCCTATGATCGTATAGATGGGCTTATAAATAATGCAGGCATCGCTATTCAGGGCGGGTCCTTGGATATGAGCATTGAAGATTTTGACCGTAATTTGGCAGTCAATTTGCGCGGGGCTTTTCTGGTTTCAAAGGCTGTGGCCAAATATATGGTCAAAGAAATTGAAAACCGTGCAGATCGGTCTCGGTTGACGGATCGTCCCTATGCGATTGTCAATATGTCGTCGATAAATGATACGGTCGCGATACCGGATTACCTCGCCTATACGGTTTCCAAAGGGGGTATGCATCAGATGACCCGCGCGATGGCGATTGAGCTTGCGCCTTATGGGATTCGCGTGAACGGGATTGGACCCGGGTCGATAAAGACAGAAATGCTAGCAAGCGTTGTCTCGGATGCTGGCGCGATGAAGAAAATTACGCAGCGGACACCCCTCGGCCGGCCCGGCCTGCCAGATGAAATTGCCTCTGTTGCGGCTTTTCTCTTGTCTGAGGAAAGCAGCTATATCACAGGGCAGCATATCTACGCCGATGGCGGACGGATGGCCTTGAACTATACCATGCCCGTAGATGAATAAGCCTCTGTAGATGGAGGTATAAAAAAGCCCGCTCATTTGAGCGGGCTTTTTATTTAGAATTTTAATTGCTGGGTTTAAACAAGCTTTCCAAAGTATGTTCCGTTTTGGGCTTTTCAACTTCGGGTTCTGGCGTTGGCAATGGTGCCAGTGTTTCACCGCCGCCTTCCGCATCCAATTTAGCTTGTTCTTTTGCGCGTTTTTCAGCGGCTTTTGCGACAAATCCATCCAGATCAATTTGAGAACACAGGCCGAGGCTCACAGGGTCGGTTGGATTAATCGTGTTAATTTTCCAATGTGTACGCTCGCGAATAGCTTTGATCGTCGGTTTTGTCGTTCCAATGAGCTTTGAAATCTGTGCATCCGTGATTTCGGGATGATTGCGAACAAGCCAAGCAATCGCATCGGGACGGTCTTGACGACGCGAAAGCGGCGTATAGCGCGGTCCTTTTTTCTTGTTCTTTGGTTCTAGCTTATCCGAGTCAAAGCTATTGGCTTTCATAGCATAATTTGCATCGCTTTCGGCTTTTTCAATTTCTTCGCGAGAGACTTGTCCATTCGCGATTGGGTCTGCGCCGCGAATTCCAGCAGCAACATCGCCATCCGCAATGCCTTCAACTTCTAATATGTGAAGATCGCAAAATTCAGAGATTTGCTTAAATGTCATGGCTGTATTGTCGATCAACCAGACGGCGGTTGCCTTTGGCATTAAAATCTGTGTCATCCTTTTCCCCCAGTGAAAAGCCTGCCTGATAAAAATCAGGCATGAAAAAACCCCGCTCGGCGGGGTGGATTTACTGATTTTTGACCATGTAATCAACAATCAGTGCTTTGCACATAATAGATTAACGTCCATTTGGCAATAGGAACGCCCACGCAGCTAAAAAGAGATACCCACATGTCTATCTTTGGTGATGATTTACCGCAATCCCGTGAAACCGTGCCACAGCCGGGAGAAGACCTCTATGGTCTGTCTGTTTCGGAATTGGACGACCGAATCACCTTGTACCAAGCTGAAATTACGCGTTTGCAGGCAGAGCGTGTAAAAAAACAGGCTGAATCAGAGGCCGCTCACGCGATATTCGGAAAAAAGAGCTGAGTCTGCGTTAATTTCGCCAATATGCGCCCGATTGGCTTGGCGCTTGCAAATCTCCCTGCCAACCACGTCTTGCAAATCAATGCGATAGACCACAAACAGTAAAAGAGAAAAATAATGATGGCTGTTTCCCCCTTGGATAACTCGCAAAATAAATTGACTGATACGTTAACCCCGCAAGCCGAGGCACGCTTGCTGGCGTTTACGAAATCAGAGCTATTTTCCAAAACCTTCAGAGAAGGGATGGATCTTGTCGAAGAAACGGCTGCCTATTTGGACGGTCCAGGCCGTCAAGATTCGAAAAAGCTAGAACGGCCTGATGCGCTGACCTATGCTAGCCAATCTATGCGCCTGACGACACGGTTGATGCAAGTCGCGAGTTGGCTCCTTGTTCAGCGGGCGCTGAAAGAGGGAGAAATGGAATTGTCCGAAGCGCGCGCAGATAAATACCGCCTCGTGGCTGAAGAAAAGTCGGAAGGGAAACTGAGCTTTTCCGACCTCGCCAAAGATGCCTATGCCTTGCCGGCGCGCCTGCTAGACCTGCTCGCCCGTTCCGAACAGCTTTATGAGCGTATTATGCGCCTTGATCGCTCGCTTTACGGGACGATTGCCGCGCAATCTGGGAATACGGTAGCGGATCAAATCAACCGTTTAGAGACCGCCTTTAAACGCTAAGTCTTTAAGGTAATTTCACTCAATAAAAAAGGCTCCTCAGTTGGGAGCCTTTTTCTTTTGGCGTGCCGAACTTTTTAAACGCCGAAACCTGCAAATTTGTCTTTAAAGCGAGAGACGCGTCCGCCGCGGTCCATAAGTTTCGCATCGCCGCCTGTCCAAGCTGGATGTGTCTTAGAGTCAATATCGAGGACGAGTGTGTCGCCTTCTTTGCCCCATGTGGAGCGTGTTTCATATGTTGATCCGTCAACCATTTTGACGGTGATCATGTGGT
>CAYWSI010000021.1:0-19371 GCA_964460585.1 uncultured Algimonas sp. | reverse complement strand
TGACGAAACGCGCGCGCGAAGAGATGGGCGAAACCGCGCCGTCGATGGAAGAAGCTTTGCCGGGTGTTTATACGCAGCTTGCCGAGACCTTTGTGACGCTCGAAGGTCACTACCGCGATATGCAGGATATTGAGTTCACGGTTGAGCAAGGCAAGCTGTGGATGCTGCAAACTCGGACAGGAAAGCGCACGGCCCGCGCCGCGGTGAAAATCGCCGTGGATATGGCCGAAGCCGGACAAATTACCAAAGAAGAAGCACTCGCCCGGATTGACCCGCTGGCCCTAGATCAATTGCTTCATCCAACGCTTTCGCCCGATGCGCCGCGCGATATTATCGCCATGGGCCTGCCCGCTTCGCCGGGGGCCGCAATTGGCGAAGTGGTTTTCAATTCCGACGAAGCTGAAGCGAAGGCGAAAGCTGGCCATAAGGTCATTTTGGTCCGTATTGAGACCTCGCCAGAAGACATTCACGGTATGCATGCCGCCGAGGCGATTGTCACGGCGCGCGGCGGTATGACCTCTCACGCGGCGGTGGTTGCGCGGGGCATGGGTACGCCATGCGTCTCGGGTGCAGGCGAAATTCGCATTGATTATCGCGCGCAATGCTTCACCGTCATGGGCCGAACGGTCAAAGCCGGCGATATCGTCACAGTGGACGGCGCGACGGGGCAAGTCTTTGCAGGCTCTGTTGAGATGATACAGCCTGAGCTGTCTGGTGATTTCGCTAAAGTCATGGATTGGGCCGATGAGGTGCGTACATTGGGCATTCGTACCAATGCTGAAACACCTTTAGATGTTCAGACCGCGATTGATTTTGGCGCGGAAGGCATTGGTCTTTGCCGCACAGAACATATGTTCTTTGAAGCGGACCGCCTCGCTAATTTCCGCGAAATGATTTTGGCCGAAGATCAAGTTGGCCGTGAATTGGCGCTCGAGAAAATTCTCCCCGTTCAGCGCGAAGACTTTGCCGCGATTTTCCGGATTATGGGCGGTCTGCCTTGTACGATCCGCTTGCTTGATCCACCTTTGCATGAGTTTTTGCCGCATACGGAAAAAGACATTGAATCCGTCGCAGCTGAGATTGGCGTGGCTGCTAGTGAGCTGATGCGCCGCGCAGAGGAGCTGCAAGAAAGCAATCCAATGCTTGGACATCGCGGTTGCCGTCTCGGGATTTCCTATCCAGAAATATATGAGATGCAGGCCCGCGCGATTTTTGAAGCCCAAGCCCTTGTCCATTCAGAAACAGGCATGATGCCCGTTGCGGAAATTATGGTGCCGCTTATCAGTTCGGCGAAAGAGCTGGATATTTTGAAGAAGCGGATTGACGCAATCGCCGCCGATGTTGGAACCTCAGACTATATTGTAGGCACCATGATTGAGCTGCCGCGCGCGGCATTGCGGGCGGGGGATATTGCGCCCCATGCTGAGTTCTTTAGCTTTGGCACGAATGATTTGACGCAGACGACTTTTGGTCTCTCGCGTGATGATGCCGGACGTTTCTTGCCAGATTATGTTGCCGCAGGAATTGTTGAAAAAGACCCGTTTGTCTCTCTTGATCAAGATGGCGTCGGCGATTTGATTAAAATTGCGGCTGAACGCGGCAAAGCGGTGAGACCAGAGATTAAACTCGGGATTTGCGGCGAACATGGCGGCGATCCAGCTTCTATTGATTTCTGCCATCGTACAGGGCTGAACTATGTATCTTGCTCGCCTTACCGTGTGCCGATTGCAAGATTGGCAGCGGCACAAGCGGCCATTGCAGCGAAGGCCAAAGCTTAGGGTTTTAGGGTAGCTCACGCTACCCGCCCTTCCTCTTTGGCGGCTTAAAGCGATGAATCCGCATGATTGAAGCTCCGCAACACGCCTTGAAAAGGTCAAAAAGGACGCCATTTACCGGTTCAGTCCATTAATCATGTTTTAATAGATGTCATAAAAAGGCGTTGTAAAAGAGCCACAGGTCACAAGATTGGCCTATTATTTGTATTAGAATCTAAAAAAATGATTTGCGTGAATGCGAATTGAAGCTAGGGAGCGCAGGCTATGCGCAATGAGCAGGATATAAAAGGGTGGGTGACCGCATTGGCTGTTATTGGAACAGTCTCTGTCGCGATTCCCGCTATTGGGTCTCAGGCTTCTAGCCAGAGAGATCAGGTGCAATGGACTCAAGCGGCAGCTGATTTTCGGGCTTCTGACAGTTCGACCATAGCTGCGGCGCAGGTTTTAAGCCCGCGTCTTCAGGATGTTTCTGATATTGAAACTCTGTCCCCTATTCGCGCAGATCATCGCCGTTGGGCACAGAGCCTTGCTTCAGAACAAAAATGCTTAGCTGAGGCTGTCTATTATGAAGCTCGCTCTGAATCGCGCTCAGGTCAATTTGCTGTCGCGGATGTCGTGAAAAACCGAGTGAAATCGAAACATTTTCCAAATTCAATCTGCGGTGTCGTCTATGATGGCGCAGAGCGTCCATTTGCTTGCCAATTTTCATTCGCTTGCGACGGATCTATGGATGTCGCACCCAAAGGCTCCGCTTGGCAGCGCTCTCAAGAGGTTGCACAGCTTTCTTTGACAGGTTTTGTGGCAGATTTGACGAAGAACTCTACGCATTACCATACGGTTGAAGTTGAGCCGAATTGGTCAAAGACATTGGACTATAAGACGACCATCGGGTTCCATAAATTTTACCGTCCAAGTTGGCGTGAGCGCAACTCTGGCACGGCAACCCTTTCTATTGCGCCGCCGACTTAAGCTTCCGCTCTAAATATTTAGATTTTCAGGTCTTTCGAGGCCGCGGCGGTCGCATGCGGCGAGGACCGTATTTCTAAGTAAGCAGGCAATGGTCATCGGTCCGACACCGCCGGGGACTGGGGTGATAGATCCCGCTACTTTTTTCGCAGATTTATAGTCAACATCGCCGACAAGGCGGAATTTACCGGGACGCTTAAGACTTGGGACGCGGTTGATACCCACATCAATAACGCAGGCGCCGGGTTTAATCCAATCTCCTTGTACCATTTGCGGCCGCCCAACAGCTGCAACGAGAATATCCGCGCTGCGGCATACATCAGCGATATTTTCTGTTCGGGAGTGCGCAATCGTGACGGTACAATTTTGCTCAAGGAACATGAGGGCGGCAGGTTTGCCAACTAAAATAGAGCGGCCCAACACAACGCAGTGCTTTCCTTTGAGATTGCCTAAGGCAGACTTTGCTAAAATCACGGAGCCCGTCGGCGTACAAGGCCGCAATCCGGGCTGACCTAAGACGAGCCGTCCCGCTGATACATCGGTTAGGCCGTCGACATCTTTAGCGGGGTCAATCTGCGCAATGACGGCGTCGCTATCGATATGCGCAGGCAAGGGCAGCTGAACTAAAATGCCGTCAACCTCCGCGTCCGCATTTAGCGTGCGGACGATCTCAACGACCTCGGCTTGGCTCGCTTCCGCGGGCAGTCGATGTTCGAGAGAACGCATGCCTGCTTCTTCAGTGAATTTGATTTTATTTCTGACGTAGACATGGCTGGCGGGGTCGTCGCCAACAAGTACGACGGCAAGCGTAGGCCTGACATTTAAGCTGGAGACTGCGGCTGCGACAGTGGCGCGTGTTTGTTCTGCGACCGCCTTACCATCAATTTTATTATCCATTGTCGACTTTCACAACTTGGGGAACAGGATTTGGGATTCGATTTTGCGGCTCTCCTATCAGTTCATATAGAAAATGCACCGAATTTTTGGAGTTTGAAAACTTGGTAACCTCATGCCCTGCTGCCTTGGCAGGGCTTATAGGCTGTGGTTTAATATAGGAATTGAAGATAAAGGCTTCTCATGAAAGCAATCAAAATAGCTTTGAATACGGCAAGTGTTGTCCTTGTCGGGATATTAGGCTGGTTGATTGTGCGTATTGGCGTGGGAGTTGCGCAGCCCGAGAGTTTATATGGGCCCGCGCCTATCAGTCAGCCGTCGCAAATTGCGCCCAAAACCGCAGCCAATGTTAATTATGATTTTTCAACCGACCCTTTTGCCTTTGGCGAAGCTGTGGTTGTTCCATTGGAGGAATTATTTGATGATGCGCCAGAAACGACTTTAAATCTCGAGCTCATTGGAATTGTCTCTGAAAGTAGTGCGACGTTTCGTTTGTCAGACGGTAAAAATAAACCCGTAAAACTCGGTGAAGAGGTCATAAATGGGGTAACCTTGACGGGCACAGCCCGAGATTTTGTGACTTTAGACGTAAATGGTGAAATTCAAAAACTTACGCTGGAACGCGTAAAACTCGGCCAAAAAGAAACAACAGATAAAATTGTGAGAGCCGCCCCTCAACCTAATGGCTCTCAACCCAATGGGGAGACAAATCTGCCCACACGTCAAGAGGCCGAAAACCTATTTTCAAAATTGAAGCTGACACCGGAGCTTGAAGTATTGCCGGACCGGACCACAAAAATAAAAGGGTTCAAAATAAATGCACGTTCTGGGGCAGATTTATCTCAATTTAATTTGAAATCTGGTGATGTGATTACCCGCGTGGGGCCTGTATTACTCAATTCAAGACAGACGAATTTTAAACAGCTGCGCGACCTCATGTCGTCAGGTGCAGCTCAGGATGTCGAAGTGATACGCAATGGTGCCCCTGTCACGATCCGCATAGGCCAATGATTATGATGCTTAGAAAATTATTCATCTCATCAGCGCTCGCCTTGACTGCGGCTAGCGGGGCCATCATGCCAGCTATGGCGGCTGATGATCACATCATAAATATGCAAGATGTCGATATTAAAGCCTTCATTGAGAATGTCGGTATCGTCACGGGGCGGACATTTGTGATTGACCCGCGCGTGAATGGCAAAGTGAATATTGTCTCCGAAAAGCCGCTCAATGACATCGAAGTTTTCGCTGTATTTAAAGAAGTTCTGCGTGTGCATGGCTATACTGTTGTCCGCGCTGCGAATGGCGAATATCGCGTCACACTCTTGCAAGGCGCTGCGCAGGACGCTCCACTTTCCTCGTCTGGTAACGGTATTGCAGGTCAGTTTGCGACGATAATTTTACGCACGCCAGAAGGCAAGGCCGCCGAGGCGGCGCGGTTGATTAAGCCGGTTATGCACAGCCAAGGGCAAGTCGTTGCCAACCCTGATGGGAGTATCGTCGTCGTCACGGATTTTGCGGAAAACCTTCGCAAGGCTCGCGCAATTGTCGAAGCTATGGGCTCGGGCGGAAATGTACGAGAAATGGTTCAACTCTCCCAGCTCTCAGTCTTGGACGCACAAGATGCATTAAATGACTTAGGCGGCGCAAATGCGCCTTATAAAGTTGTGGCTTTGCAAGCGACGAACAGCCTTATTTTGGAAGGCTCTGCAACAGATGTCGCAGAGTTAAAACGCCTTCTCAATAGCTTGGATGTGGCCCCGCCAGATAAGCGCGGTGCGGTAACAGTTTTACCGCTAAGATATGCAGATGGAGAAGGGTTAAATACGCTTATACAATCTCTCTTGCCGACCTATACGGTTGAAGGACAACCTGCGCCAACCGTGGCATATGACCAAGGCTCCAACACGCTTGTCATTAGCGCCTCTGCGGAAGTACAGTCGAGCTTGGAACAAATCATCCGTAGTCTAGACCAACGTCGTCCACAGGTTTTAGTCGAAGCCTTGATTGTAGAAATTTCTGATGCCGCCGCAAAAGAGTTAGGCGTACAATTTGCGTTGAGCGGTACTGACGGCTCGACCGTTCCGCTCATATCCTCTAATTTTTCTCGCCAAGCTGGAAATCTATTAAATGTTATCGGAGCCTTGGGCGCGGATGATGTTGGTTTGAGCGATGCTACACAATCTGCATTTGAGACCGCCGCAATTGGCTCGATTTCTGGACTTGATGGCGGAGCTTTTGGGATTGGCGGCACCAGTAATGACACATTGTTTGGCCTCATCGTCAATGCTTTGGAAACGGATGAGGATAGTAATATCTTATCCACGCCATTTGTGACGACCCTCGATAATGAACCTGCAACCTTCCTTGTTGGGCAGGAAATTCCGATTACAACGGGCGAGAGTTTAGGTACGTCGAATTTAAATGCCTTTCGGACCTTTGAACGCCAGGAGGTCGGTATTCAATTGGATGTCTTACCACAAATTTCAGATGGTGACGTTATTCGATTGGAAATTGACCAGATTGTCTCGTCTATTTCTGGCGTTCTGACTACAACGTCAGGGGATTTCGTTTTGAATAAACGCGAGATAACGACAACTGTTTTGGCCAATGACCGCGAAGTTATTGTCTTGGGTGGATTGATTCAGGATGACGAACAAATCACCGTGGCGAAAGTCCCGATTTTAGGCGATATTCCCATCGCAGGAAAATTATTCCAGTCAAAAGGAAAGAGTCGTAACAAAACAAATTTGATGGTCTTTCTGCGCCCCACGATTATTCGGACAGCCTTGGATGCTCAGTCTCTGACGCAACAGCGGTTGAATCAGGTCCGTGCAGAAGATTTGAATCAAAGTGGTAGAACTGTTTCCAAAGTTGACTCATTTCTAGCGCAGCAGCCTTAGGGCACACATGTTGAAGTGGGTCTTTCCAGCTCTCTTGAGCGGCATTGCGGCGATTATCGTGTGTTTGCCGTTAAAGTGGGCTGTCTCTTGGGTTTTGCCCGATAATATCAAAACGCTTGCGCCTGACCTCGAGGTGACAGGGACGATTTGGCGCGGCACACTTTCCGGGCTTCCCTTATTAGGCACAGCAAATGTGAAAACGTCTCCGCTTGCGCGCCGCGTCGAGTTTGAAGCCGGCGAAGGTCGTAATTTTATCTCTGGCATTTTGAGCTCATCCGCGGCGAAAGATGTGGATGTTCGTATGGATGTTTCGACCATACCTTTTACGGACGGACGTCTCAGGGGGCTGCGAGGTGATTTTGCGGCGCAAATTTCAGAGATGACAATTACGGATCAGGCGTGTGCCTCGGCGGCAGGCACCGCGAAGACCGATGTGCTGCAGCGCAATGGTGCCACAGTACAGTGGACCGGACCGGAACTTTCTGGACCTATTCAGTGTGAAGACGGCGGTTTGGTTGCGAATATGTCAGGGCAAGATGCCCAGCAAAAAATTATTGCGATAATCAAAATTATGCCAAATGGAACCTATAGGGCCGAGGTGGACGTTAGAACCTCAAGGCCGGAAGCTGATGTTGTCTTACCTCTATTTGGGTTTTCTCGTTCAGGTCAGAGTTTCGTGCTGACAGAGCAAGGCAAATGGCGCTAAAGAACCGCATGCGATTATTTTCTTTCATATGCGGGGCCGTTTTGTTGAGCGCTTGCGCGAGCTTGCCTGTGCCAGAGAGCTCAAATAATGAAAAAACAGGCTTGCCGACATCGGAGTTAAAACCCGGAGACTGTGGTTTATTTGGGTGGTCAACCGATGCTTCGAGGCAGTTTATATTTTACGCGGATGAGACAGCCGCGCGTTATAATAGTGATGCCGGTCCTGTAGACCTTATTGCGCAATCTGATTTTCCTGCCACAGATTATATTGACCCATCAGGACGGCCAGTAACATTACGTCTAGGCGAGGGGGAAATCATGGTCGGCGGCATGCGATATCCGAAGGCGCGGTTAGTCTCTCTAAATGAAGAAGGCTGGGAGCGCTTGAAACCTGTTGCTATCGTGAGAACGTGCCAGCCGAATTAGCTAAATAAATTTCAAAGTTAGAAATGTAATCGCGATACCTGCTGCGAGATACGGGCCAAAAGGGAGTTTCATCTCTGCCTTTTTATCTGTGCCCTTATCTGACCCTTGCAATAAAACGAAAATAAGCGCCGCACTACTGGCAACCAAAATAATGAAGGGGAGCGCTAAGGCGCCGCACCAAGCGCCGCCCGCAGCTAATAATTTCGCATCGCCTCGGCCCAATCCGTCTTGTTTACGGATCAGGCGATAAGCCGTCTCAATCCCCCAAAATATAGCATAGCCCAAGACCGCCCCGAGCAAAAAGGGATAGAGGTCGTTCGAGATATGATAATGATAAATAAGTCCTAGAAGAATGAGGGGCTTGGTCCAGTAATTTGGCAAGCGAAAGCTGCGCCAATCAATATAGGACAGGTGCAATAATCCTCCCAGTAAAATGAGGCTCCCTACCCAGTCTATGAGGACGATGTTCATAGGAAGCGCCTACTGCGTCTAGCCTTTCGCGTAAAATGGATTTCTGCTTGGACACATAAAGTTTAGGCGAGGGGTCTGCGATGTCGTGGTTTTTTCGGATTTTTAGACCCTGCAGAAATTATTCTCTTTTAGGACGATTTCGGCCCCATTTTTGCATCGAGTTTCCCAATTCATTCGGGTCTTCCGCCCGAGTTGTATTGATTTGGGACGAATATGAGCCAGAAACTCAAAATTTCCGACACGGGGCTGAAGTTAATCAAAGCGTTTGAGGGCTATCGGCCCGTTGACCGTGAATTGGTTACGGGACAGCGCATTGTGGGCTATGGTCATCGCCTATATTCACATGATGCCGTCATAATGAACAAGACCGAAGCCGAAGAGGTGCTGCGGTCTGACCTCGAGCCTTTTGAGGATATGATCAATACAGAGGTTCATGCGCCTATTACGCAGAGCCAATTTGATGCTCTCTGTTCCTTTGCGTTTAATATTGGCCCAAAAGCCTTTTTGAAGAGCGATACCTTACGGGCCTTGAATAATGGGCGGCCTTTAGATGCGGCCAATGGACTAGACGTTTGGCGTAAATCTGAAATTGCGGGGAAGACCTATGTCGTTGACGCCTTGATGCGCCGTAGGACGGCGGAAAAGGCCTTATTCTTACGGACGGAACGAGACCTCGCTGCAGGGCGTGAAGATTTGCCGCCTGTTAAAGATACAACCATTGAAGGCTTGTCCACTGAAGATGCCTATCCGGTTTTCACGGAAGAAGATGCCGAGACGATTGTCAGCTCAGCGCCTTATTCAGCAAGGTTTTCGCCCGCTAGGCGACGCGAAGATGGACCTGCCGGTGTGTTACAACTGTCTGAGTTGGACATTATAGACGAGACCGATGCTCCAGAGTCCGATGACCTGACTGTGTTAGATGACGCTACTGCGCCAAACGACATGGCTGACGTAATTGATTTGGACAGCGTGATTGAACTGGAGGAAGAGGCGTTTCTAAGGGAGCCAGATGATAGAGTTGAAACGGCTGAAGAACCGAGTTCACCGATTGCCGCCGCCGCTAGTGATATTGTGGCACGATTAGATGCATTGATAGACACGGTTGAGGGCGGTGATCAGGATTCTGATTTGGAATGGCCTGAGAGTTTAATTGAAACGGCATCGCCGGAAGGTGATGAACCTGTTTCTCAAGCTGAAATCATTGACTTAGACTCCAGAGCGTCGCGTTCAGAAGGAAAAGTTGTAGAGACGTTTGATGAAGCTGAAGAGGTTTCATCTGTTCTGCACTCCGCAAAAAAATCCTCGATGTTGGTTATTGACGAATTGGCTGCTGATGATGCTTTCCGTCGAAAGTTAGATTCGGCCTCTAAATATATAGAATCCAATTCGGCCGAAACGAAAGCGCCTGAGCCATTACCGCAATATTCGTTAGGCTTATGGATTCCTATATTACTCGGGTTTATTTTGTTTGGCGCAGCGGGCGGCGCAATGGTTAGAGGTTCAGAGGCGTTACTTGGTGCTTGGGGACCGATTATTGCTGTAACTGGATTTGTTATCGGGGCCGCCCTGATTATTGCCGGCGTTTACGCTTATCTTCGGAGTTTACGCGTCATTAACCACGAATATAGGTAAGCTTGTAAATAATTCCGATTTATAGTGCACCATATGTTAAATGCACTCTCAAATACTACTAATCTTGACTTTCAAGAGCAGATAGCTCGTCCTCAAACGAGGTCTATGCTGACGGATTGGTCTGACGCTAAGACGGCGGCTTTTCAAAAAGAGATAATGAGTTTCGGTCATGATTTGACTGCGACAGGTTTATTTACAGATGCCGCTTTAATTTCCCTTCTTGAACGTCATCCAGCGGAAAAGATGGATGTGTGCACGATGGGAGAGTCAACCCATCCGCTTTATCCAAATAAATTCCGTACTGGGGATTTCCGGAACGTTCCCGGAAAAACGCTTTTGGCGGCTGTGAAAGCAGGGCGTGTTTGGATTAATTTGCGCGAAGCGATGAATGTCCATGAAGATTATAAACTGGTTTTGGACCAAATGTATGGTGGTTTGGCTGAGGCAACAGGAAACCGGGCTTTTAATCCGCGCGGCGGCATTTTGATTTCCTCCCCCATTGCGCGCGTGCCTTATCACTTTGATAAGACAGAAACGATTTTATGGCATGTTCGCGGTAAGAAACGCGTTTATCTCTACCCCGTCACTCAGAAATTCATCTCAGATGAATCATATGAAAATGTTATCGCCAATGCATTGGATGATGACCTGCCTTATGAAGAGTCCTTTGATAAACATGCAAAAGTTATCGACCTTAAAGAAGGCATGGCTTTAACGTGGCCGTTAAATTCGCCGCACCGCGTCGACAATCAAAGTTTCTGCGTGTCCGTCACGACTGAATATTCGACGAAGCAATCTGCGGCGAAAAATGGCGCTATGATGGCGAATGCAACATTGCGTCATCGCTTTGGCATGAACCCGTCTTATGAGCGTGACGGCAATTTGACGCGCCGTCTTAAATCACTTGCAGGCCGCGTGATTAGCAAAACAAGCTTGGTCCATGACACGACTGAACCTGATATGGTGACTTTCACAATTGATGAAGCCGCAACAAACTATATCGTTGATGTGGAACCATTTGAACGCAAGTTCTAGCCATTTGAGTTTTGCCGCTCTAAACGGGCGGCATGACGGTTCATTTACAGAAATTATCCGTTGGGTCTGAATCGATCCAAACGCTTGCAGATTGGCAGGCGCATGTTGTGGCACGTCGTCAGCAACAGGGCCTTTCCGCGCATCATATTCATGTCACCCGTATGTTTCCGAAACGGCGCGAGGAGATATTGGACGGCGGGTCTATCTATTGGGTTATCAAAGGTAATATTCTTTGCCGTAACCGGATTGCAGCTCTGGAAGAGACGACAAAAAATGGACACCGTGCCTGCGCGATTTTGATGGAGCCTGAGCTTATCCCAGTATTGCCCAAACTCAGACGGGCTTTCCAAGGGTGGCGTTATCTACAAGACGGCGATCAACCTGCAGACCTCACTGCGGCGGATGGGGGAACTGACCTGCCTGCGGCGTTTCAGGCCAAATTGCTCGACCTCGGCGCTTGGTAGATTCTAATTCGTGCCGAAAGTTAAACCGCGAAGTTGTCGATGAGGCGCACGCTGCTGTCGCCGTTCGGGCAATGGGCTGCGACGAGAACTCTGGCAGGACCGTCGAGATAACCGCCTTCTAAAACGGTCAGAGAATTTGGGCTGCGGACTTCTACATAATCGACGGATAAAAACCCCGCTTCGAGCAAAGCCGCTTTCGCTGCATCTGTCGCTGTATCGACATGTTGCCCGTCGCGCATATCTGCGGCGCAGCGTTTCATGATTCCATTGAGCTTGCGCGCTAAGGCTAGGCCTGTGGTGTCGAAATAAGCATTACGCGAAGACAGCGCGAGGCCATGTGCGTCGCGCGCGATGGGGGCGCCGATGATTTTAATTGGCATATCTAAATCTTCGACAAGACGGCGAATGGTCGCGAGTTGTTGGTAATCCTTTTCTCCGAAAATGGCGATATCGGGCTTTACGCGGTTGAAAAGTTTTGTGACGACAAGGGCCACACCGTCAAAGAAGGTCGGGCGGTAATCCGTCTCAAGCCCTTTGGCTACGCCGCCAACCTTCACACTGGTCGCATGATGGACATTATACATCGTCTTGGGGTCTGGGATGTAAACCATATCGACGCCTTCGGCCTTCAACAGGCGGGCGTCTTCTTTTTCTGTACGTGGATAGGCGTCGAGGTCTTCACCAGGGGCAAACTGTGTGGGATTGACGAAAATCGAGACGACGACACGCTCGCCATGTTTTTTCGCTAATCGGACGAGAGTGAGGTGACCTTCATGCAGAGCGCCCATGGTTGGGACGAAGGCGATTTTTTCGCCTGACTTGCGCCACTCCCAAATGACCTTTCGGAGGCCGCGTTCCGTTCGTATCCGTTTCATGCCTCCTGTTTACGGCTTAGGGCGCAATAAGCCAACATTTGGTTTTGGGTTGTGTGGATTGGATGTCGCCGCAGACTTTTTTCGCATCGGTGTGAGATAATCCCGTCACCCGTGCATGAAAAACCGGCGCGCCTTGAATGAAGCCGCTTGTGATTTTGGGCGGCGATTTGGGAGAAATAGCTGATGCGATTTTTATAGCCTCGGCCTCAGAAGGCAGATTTCTAAGATGTATTGCCCAAGGTTTAGCCTCGCGCCGAATGGACGCACCGCGCAGGACGGCTGTTGGCGTATCCTGATTAGCCAAAATCAGGGCAGGAGGCTGAGCTTGAGGCACAACGCCCATGACGTCAAAGCCGCGTTCGACCAAATCTCGCATATGGGTGTTGCGGCTTTTCCCGCTCGCTCCGCCTAAAACAATGGCGATTTGACGTCTGTTATTACGAATGGCGCTCACCATTAAATTATAACCAGAGGCATTGGTGTAACCTGTTTTAAATCCATCGACCTCGGCCATGTTATGCAGCAGTGCGTTTGTATTTTTAACGCCGCGAAATTCCGACTGACCAAAATAATGATAGCGATCGTAATGCGTTGTCAAAATGGAATGCGCCAGTTTTGCCATATCTCGGGCCGTTGTTTTTTGATCAGGATGCGGCAAGCCATTTGCTGTCTTAAAGGTCGTGCGTTGCATCCCAAGGCTTTGGGCTTTGGCGGTCATCAGCTCAGCAAACCGGGCTTCTGTGCCCGCCAAACGTTCGGCTAAAACAACAGCGGAATCATTATGGCTTCGAACGGCGACAGATTGGATGAGTTCGTCCACTGTGATTGTCTGGCCCGTTCTCAGGCCTAATTTTACGGGCGGCGTTTTGGCGGCATTACGCGAAACTTTGATGCGCTCTCCCAATTTTAATGTGCCGGTATCTAAAGCATCGAACACCAGATGGAGTGTCATGACTTTGGTGAGGGAGGCAGGAAAGCGCGGCGCATCAATTTGGCGCGCGTGAATGACATCCAGCGTATCCGCATCAACAATGATAGAGGCATAACGCCCTTCCGCCCATGCAGAAGCCGAAAATATTGCGGTCAGTAAAAAAGTGAAGAGGAGGCGCAGCATAAGCGTTTTCAATCCGGTGGAACGGTTAGAAAAAGGTTAATTCTATGTTAAATTATAGCAGGGTTTCATCAGCGGAAATGACTCGCGGCGAATTTCTTCTTAAACCACACCCAAGTTTCGTATTTCTGTGACTTGGCGCGCTTATCTTTGGCTTTATATAGAATTTCTATGATTGAACGATTCTCAGATATTCAGGCGGGGCCTGACAAGGATAAGGACGAAGACGGCGGCACAGAACGCGGCGTGGCGACCAAGGTTCGTCCTAAGACTAAAAAGCCGTCTATGTGGCGGGTCTTGCTGATGAACGATGACTATACGCCAATGGAATTTGTGGTCTCTATCCTCATGGGAATTTTCAATAAGACCTCAGAAGAGGCGACGCGGATTATGCTCAATGTGCATCAATCCGGTGTTGGAACTTGCGGCGTTTACACATTTGAAGTGGCCGAAACCAAAGTCGCGCAAGTTATGGATAGCGCCAAACGCGCCCAGCATCCCCTGCAATGCACGCTTGAGAAAGATTAGGCTTTGACGCGTTTCGCATGGACACTCTCACAAAGATAAGTTGTCAACATGACAGGGTGGAGCTTCCAGTCTAATGTATGTTTGTAAGCCGCGAATCCCTAACACGTAAAAATCACGGGGGTGTGACAGTTTGTGGGTTGATTCACGGGAGGATGTTCCCACATCCTTTAAGCGAAAGGAATTTACATTATGGCCTCTTTCTCCCCCGTTTTGGAAGAAACCATCCACCGTGCGCTTACATTGGCGAGTGACCGAAAACATGAACTTGCGACGTTGGAGCATTTATTGCTCGCTCTGCTTGATGATAAAGATGCGGCCGCCGTTATCTCTGCCTGTGATGTCGATATTGAACCCTTGCGCGCCGATGTGCAGCGCTATCTGGACGAAGATCTTGCCTCTCTCGTGGTTGAGAATTTTGAGGAAGCGCGCCCGACGGCTGGCTTCCACCGCGTCATTCAGCGCGCGGTTATTCATGTCCAATCTTCTGGACGGGAAGAAGTCACGGGCGCGAATGCGCTAGTTGCGCTTTTTGCCGAACGCGAATCTCACGCGGTTTATTTCCTGCAAGAACGCGATATGACGCGCTATGATGCGGTGAATTACATTAGCCACGGCATTAGCAAATCTGGAAGTGACTCTGCGCCAAAAGCGCCTCTCGGTACGGATATGCCAGAAGGCGAAGATGCCAAGAAAAAAGACCCGCTGAAAGAATATACCGTCAATCTGAATCAGAAAGCCAAAGAGGGCGATATTGATCCGCTCATTGGGCGTGATGATGAGGTCGAGCGCTGTATCATGGTGCTCTCGCGCCGCCGTAAAAATAACCCGCTTCTCGTTGGCGACCCCGGCGTTGGTAAAACGGCCATTGCCGAAGGTATCGCGCGGCGTATTGTCAACGGCGAAGTGCCAGAGGTGTTGATGGATGCGACGATTTATTCTCTCGATATGGGCGCGCTGCTCGCAGGCACGCGTTATCGTGGTGATTTCGAAGAACGTCTCAAAGCTGTCGTCACGCAGTTGCAAGAAACTGACGGTGCTGTGCTGTTCATTGATGAAATTCATACCATCATCGGTGCGGGCGCGACATCTGGCGGCGCGATGGATGCGTCTAACTTGCTCAAGCCGGCGCTCCAGTCTGGTAAGCTGCGCTGCATGGGCTCGACGACCTATAAGGAATATCGCCAGCATTTCGAAAAGGACCGAGCGCTCTCTCGCCGTTTCCTTAAAATTGACGTCTCAGAGCCGACATCCGAAGATGCGGTGAAAATCTTGCAAGGGCTAAAGTCCTATTTCGAAGAATTTCATGGTGTGACTTACACGACGGCCGCCATCCAAGGCGCCGTGGATCTCTCCGTGCGCCATATTACGGACCGCAAACTGCCCGATAAAGCGATTGATATTATCGATGAAGCCGGCGCGCGCACACGCCTTGTGCCGGAAAAAGAGCGCAAGACAAAAATCGGTATCAAAGAAATCGAAAGCGTCATTGCTAAGGTCGCCCGCATCCCGCCGAAATCTATTTCGCGTGATGATGAGAAAGCGCTCAAATCCCTGCCAATGGATTTGAAACGCATGGTGTTCGGGCAGGACGATGCGATTGATAAGGTTGCCTCGGCGGTCAAACTCGCCCGTGCAGGATTGCGCGAGCCAAATAAACCGATTGGCTCTTACCTCTTTGCGGGTCCGACAGGCGTGGGTAAAACCGAAGTCGCTAAACAGCTCGCTATGACGCAAGGTCTGGAGCTGCTGCGGTTCGATATGTCCGAATATATGGAACGCCATACGGTCTCGCGCCTGATTGGCGCGCCTCCCGGATATGTAGGCTATGACCAAGGCGGATTGCTTACGGATCAAGTGAACCAAAACCCGCATTCCATCCTTCTCTTGGATGAGATTGAGAAAGCCCATCCCGATATTTACAACATTCTTTTGCAGGTCATGGATAATGGCTTTTTGACGGATGCGAATGGCCGCAAAGTCGACTTCCGTAATGTCATCATTATTATGACAACAAATGCGGGCGCGGCGGATGCGGCGAAAGCTGAAATTGGATTTGGCCGCGGGCTCAAAGATGATGAGCAAAACGCCGCGATTAAGCGCCGCTTTACGCCAGAGTTTCGTAACCGCCTCGATGCAGTTGTTTCTTTCGCGCCGCTGACGCCAGATGATATTGCCAAGGTTGTCGATAAATTCGTTATTCAGCTCGAAGCTCAACTGTCAGAGCGGAAGATCGAATTTGATCTTTCCAAAGGTGCCAATCTTTGGCTGGCCAATAAAGGCTATGACAAGCGTTACGGCGCACGTCCTCTGGGGCGGGCCATCCAAGAATATATCAAAAAACCGCTCGCGGATGAGATTTTATTCGGCAAGCTAAAGTCAGGCGGCCTTGTCAAAGTTGGCGTGGATAAAAAGAAAGAAAATCTAACTTTCAAAATCGTCCCGCCTGCCAAAGCTTCGGGTAAAGGAAAAGGCAGTAAAGCGCCAAAACCGAAGGAAGACGCGTAGCGCCTCGCGCATGATCAAGTTTAAGACCTGCGAAAGCCGTCCTTTGGGACGGCTTTTTTATCGGCAATGAAACCCGTGATTGAAAACTTAAACTAAAATTAACTCAACAAGGTGAGGTAGAGTCATGGGTAAAGTTACTGTGAAGTTGAGTTATGGGACAAGTTATTGAAGATTTAGAGTCAAATTTCTTAGAGGATGCAGAAATTTTTAAGCTCGCAGTCGAGAGCTCGGATCTTGGGGTTTGGGGTTATGATGTTGCAAGCGATGAATTATTTTGGTCACGTAAGCTTTATGACATCATGGGTGTTGAGCCAGGTACACGCATAACTGTAGATGCTATCAATGGATTTATGCATCCTGAGGATTTTGAGTGGGTGCAATCCAAAATTCGAGATAGCTTGTTCGAACACAAGCCTTATGATATCGAATATAGAGCGGTTCGCCCCGATACAGGTGAAATAATTTGGGGACGCTTTACGGGGCAGGCCTCTTGTAATGAAGCTGGCAAGACCGAAAAAATGTTTGGTACAGTCGTAGATATCACGCATCATAAAATGGCAGAATTTAATGCGATGAATGCCGATAGGGCCAAGTCTGAATTTCTCGCTAATATGAGCCATGAAATCCGCACGCCCATGAACGGTATTATGGGTATGACGCAATTATTGGCAAATTGTCAGCTAGGTCCGCGTGAGCGTGAATTTGTTAAAACCATTGACCGTTCTGGCCAAGCCCTGCTGACGATTATAAATGACATCCTTGATTTTTCAAAAATTGAAGCGGGTCATATTGAACTTGACCAATCACCCTTTTTGCTTCGTGAAAGCCTCGAAGACGTTACGACTTTACTTTCGACGGCTGCAATGGATACGGGCGTAGACCTTTTACTGCGTATCGACCCTGATTTGCCTGACACTTATATCGGGGATGTTGGCCGGGTGAGACAAATCCTCACAAACTTGGTGGGTAATGCGCTTAAATTTACACATGAAGGACATGTCCTGATTAATGTGACTGGTGCTGTCACAGACCAAACAGCAAAGCTGAATATAGCCGTTAGTGATACAGGAATTGGAATTGAACAAGATCAATTGTTACACGTCTTTGAAAAATTTAACCAAGCTGATGGCAGCACAACTAGAGAATATGAGGGCACAGGCTTAGGTTTAAGCATTGCAACGGATTTAGCGAAGTTAATGAATGGCGATATCACAGCCGAGAGTGAAGTTGGGAAAGGTTCGACATTTACAGTTGAAATTGAGCTTGCCGTTACGGAAGATGCTATAAAACCCATCGATGAAACCCCTCTCCCGATCAGTGGTAATATTTTGATTATTGACGATATTGCGATGAATCACGATATTTTAAAAGAACAACTCAGTAGCGAAAGCTGTAAATGTATATCTGTGAGCTCGGCACAAAAAGGGCTTAATGTTTTAGCGAAGGCCACTGAGAAAAATGTCCCTATTTCACTGGTAATTGTTGATTATCAAATGCCTCATATGACGGGCGAAGACTTTATTCGTATCGTGAAATCGCATGACGCCTATAAAGACATTCCGCTGATTTTATATTCATCTGTGAATGATGATGGATTGAAACATCGATTGAAAGCCTTGGGCGTCAATGGATATATCACCAAACCGACACGATATAATGAGCTCCTAAGAACCGTATCAAGCGCGATGTCTTCTGGTAAGCCGCCCGTAGAGCAGGTCAATAAGCCAGCTGTCGAAGCGGACCCTGTGACAGATATTACGCCGAGAGTGCACCAAAAACCCCTTGTGCAAACTGCGGGGGGCAATGAAGGGGTAGATGTGCTCATCGCCGAAGATAATGAAGTCAATCAGATGTTCATTAAGTACATGATGGAAGATATGGGCTTGTCGTTCAAAATTGTATCGAGTGGACGTTTGGCGGTTGATAAGTGGAAATTGCTCGAGCCAAAGATTATTTTGATGGATATTTCAATGCCGGATTGGAATGGATATGAAGCGACAAAAGCTATTCGAGATTTAGAAGCAAAACTGAACCGTCCCCGCACTCCAATTATTGCCGTGACAGCCCATGCCCTCAAAGGGGATAGGGAAGATTGCTTCAAGAATGATATGGATGATTATATTTCAAAACCCATAGCTATAGAGCAGGTCAGCGAGATGTTGAAAAAATGGGCCGATATAGATGTTTTGCCTGAATTAAAACGGGCTAATTAGGGGCAGCTGTTAATGATGTGTTGCGTATCTTCGCCACATTTTAAGAAATAGGAGAGCCGCCTCGTTTGGGGCGGTTTTTATTTTGGGTCTGTCTTTTATTCTCAAAGCGGAGGGAGTCCAGCGGCCTAAACATTTAATTGCTGTGGCTATTTTTACTTTAGATCAACCATAACTCGCCCTCTGGCTTAGCCTATTTAAGAACTGGCTCAATAATTGCTGAATTAAAAATGTAAGTTCAATTATTTGCATTTGGAGTTCATTATGGGCGATATATCTTACTTCATAAGCGTGGTGCTGTCTGCTTGTTTAATTATTTCTATAATTTGCGCCGTATATTATTGGCCAAAAAACTTGATGGACTCTCCAGATAAATCTAAAAATAAATAATCTTCTAAGTAAGAGCAGGTCCAATGAGCGCAGTTTATTTTGGGTGCGGATTTAACGGCTCACAAAAGAACAACTCAATCCCCATAGCAGATGAGGTGGATGGCTCCTGTCCTCGGCGTCGCAATGCGCCATAATACAGTTGTTATCAAAACGACTGACTTAATTAGGAGCCACCCACATGCATATTACCACAATCGGCCTAGACTTGGCCAAGAACATTTTTCAAGTTCACGGCGTGACGGAAGACGGAAGTGTTGCTTTCAACAAACCTCTACGATGTCCAGCTCCCATTTTATGTACCAGTTTGATTTAGAGTCTCTGGTACTGGCGGACGCATGCCTAAGGATTGATGTGGCCTGATATGGTTATACTCTTTGAGCCACATATTGATGACCGTTTGTGCTTGCTGGATGCTCGTGAACCATTCCGCATTTAGAACTTCATGGCGCAGGGTTCCGTTAAAGCGTTCATTGTAGCCGTT
>CAYWSI010000020.1:0-20398 GCA_964460585.1 uncultured Algimonas sp. | reverse complement strand
GGCAAACGCCTCGATTTATGGAAAGGCATGACGAAACATTATCCGCTCGCGGAAACTCAGCCTTCCGCTGAACAAGTTTCGCAGCGCCTACTCTATTCTCTCGTTGCCCCCTCCGCACGGACCTTTGCGGAAGGCGTCGTGCCTAATCCGCAAAGCGCGGACCTCGGCGCAATCTTTGGCCTCGGCTTCCCGCCTTATACGGGCGGACCGCTTTCCTATATCGATACGATTGGCGTAGATGCCTATGTCGCAACGGCGGATATGCTTGCCCAGCGTCACGGCGCGCGCTTTACCCCGCCGCAGCTCCTTCGCGATATGGCGAAAAAAGGCGAGACTTTCTACAAAGATAGCACACCGTCTTCGCAAAAGACCTACACAAAAAGCGCCCTAAACCGGATGCTAGAAGTCGAAGTCGTAAAAATCGCCAACGCCATGGGCATCGCTGCCAGTGTTGATGATTTAAAGGCCGACACAGTTGCAAAAGTTTTGGCCGCGCAAGCGGGCGAAAAAGTCGCCTAAGCGAAAGCTAATATTGAGACTTTAGAAAGCCCTGCAGGTGTACATTTTGCGTATTCGCAAATGCACGAAGCAGGGCTTTTTTATTAGGATTATCTACGACGCTCTCCTGATTTTAGGTGAACCTGTTGTGGTACTGGGTCTTCCATTGCATCAATCAATTGTATCATTTGAATGAACTCGGCGCGGTAGCCGTTCTCATCTTTACCTTTGGCGCTCTTGGCGAGCTTGATGGCGTCAGCATAGCTATAATCTTCCACCGCCGTATCACCGCGAAGTTTTTGCCCCACAGCCGCAACGGCCGTCGCAAAACGCATATCATCACTGGCGCGGTTCAATCGGCGTTCTTGACGTTTGCCAATCGGGAATGTCTGGAGCGTGCTTTTATCTGCATCCGGTAATTTATGGCGGATTTTGACAAAGGCATATTCACTCGACCCCGTAGATGTTTTCGGTTCCTCGGAGACATAGCGGAGCTTGTCCACTGTCACGGCGGGCGAGCCGACAGGCGTCATTTCGTAAATCGCGGTAACACTATGCCCTGCCCCGATTTCGCCCGCATCGACCTTGTCATTATTAAAGTCCTGACGCTTCAATGCGCGGGTTTCATAACCAATCAAGCGGTATTCCGCGATCTTTGCAGGGTTAAACTCGACTTGGATTTTGACATCCTTGGCAATGGTGAACAATGCACTTCCCGCTTCATTGGCGAGAACCTTATTCGCCTCTGAGAGATTATCAATATAGGCAGCAACGCCGTTACCGTTTTGCGCGAGGGATTGCATGAGATGATCATTATAATTCCCCATTCCGAAGCCAAGCACAGAGAGGAAAATCCCTGTCTTTCGCTTTTTCTGGATAAAGTTTTTCATATCATCTGGCGAAGAGAAACCGACGTTGAAATCTCCATCAGTCGCGAGGATGACCCGATTCACACCTTCATCATCAAAGCTCTCCTGTGCTTTCTGATAAGCAAGTTCTAGCCCTGCTGCACCCGCCGTCGAGCCCCCTGCCCGTAAGTTATTGAGGGCCGCTAAAATCTCGGACTTATTCTTGACGGCTGTAGGTTCTAAAACCGTACCACTCGCGCTCGCATAGGCGACAATGGACACCGTATCGTTCTCGTCCAGCGTATTGAGAAGGAGTTTGAAACTATTGATAAGTAGCGGCAATTTATTTTGCTGGTTCATCGACCCTGATGTATCAATCAAGAAGACAAGATTGCTACGCGGCTTTTCCGCCTGTTTCGGGACATACCCTTTGATGCCAATATGCATGAGCTTTGTGTCCTCATTCCAAGGATTAGACGTGACCGTCACATTGGCTTTGAACGGCTCATCCGCAGATTTTGGCGCCTCGTAATCATACGGGAAATAATTGATCATTTCCTCGAGACGAATAGACTCGCGCGGTGGGAGTTTGCCGCTATTAATAGACGCCCGCAGGAATGAATAAGACGATGTGTCCACATCCACAGAGAACGTCGAGACAGGTTTTTCCGCAACAGGCGTCGGAAGATTAGCCTTATAAATTTCAAACGCATCACGGCTTTCAAATTCCCGAACAATAGTCCCGTCATCATCACGGAGGATATATTTAGGGGGCGTGACGAGTCTTTGGCGACCAATATCTTGTTGCACGGCAGGCTCTTGCTCAAGCGTCATATTACCGAACTGTTCAATACGGCCTGAATTTATTTCAGCCTCCAAGTCTTTAGACTCAAACAGCTGAATATTGTCTTTCTGTTTTAAAACCTGCCTAAACTCACTTTCGGCAAGATCGGCTTGTAGGCGTGGAGAAGACCTAAAATGACGCTCTCTTTGACGATTTTCACCCTCAACCTTGGCAGAATTCTGACGAATATCATTAAGAAGCGCATCCACTGACGTAATAGCAGGTGCAGGAGGTGGTGCCTCCTGCACGGGCACTGGCAGTTTAGGAATTTCGGCTAAAAATTCCTTCAAATTTTGATTTGGCAAGGTCCCAAGGTCTGCAGAGGGAATCGTCTCAACGATTTCCGCAGGTGCACTCGCAATCTTTTGCTTTAGTTCATGCCGCTTACCCGTCGTCACAACAAATTCATCAGAAGCTGCAGGTGCGATGACGTCAAGTCGGTCATTAACATCAGCTTCTAGAGACTCAGATTGCACAGGCGCTACGCGTTCAGCCGCTGTTAAATCCCCCATATTCGGGATGACAATCATCGCCGCGATGAGAGCAGCGGAACATGTCCCAGCCATCATCATGGTTTGTGGTTTGAAGTTGAATAAATTTTTGACTTTGGACATCGTCTCGACCCTTCTGGTTGTCACACGCACCGTTGTGGTGGTTTGACCAGTAGGACGCGGCGCATCCGTCAATCCTTGGGTAGACTCGATTTTTTTATCTGATTTTTCTGACGATGCGGCTTTCGGTTCATCTGTCACGCTCGCCGCGTCAGAGGCAAACTCTTGATTAAACGCAGCCATAGCCGCATCCATGCCACGCGCTTTTGATGATTTAGACGGACGCAAATTTTGCATCTGTGCAGCTAGCTTATCTGTGTTGTCGTTCATGCCAGTGCCTCCTGATCTAATCCGTTATCTTTTGATGCTAATGTTTTTAGCCGCCGCCGAATTTCACTCATGCGCCAAGCGACGGTTCCTTCGGCGACACCTAAAACCTCAGCGGCTTCAGCGAAATTCATCTGTTCGCCCAAGGTAAGAGCTGCGGTTGCACGTAAATCAACGGACAGCGTTTCAAGTGCAGTTTGCAGCCAAGAGAGCCGCCGCTGCGTATCTTCCGCCTCCCCCCGAGCAAGGTTCGAAACTTCCGCATACCCAGCCGTTGTACGGTTTCGAGAGGCCGAGCGGCGCAAGGCATCCTTGGCGGCGTTGACCGCAATGCGGTGCAGCCAAGAGGTCACTTTGGCATCGCCGCGCCAGCTCCTGAGCTTTGCGGGCAGCGCCGCCCATATCTCTTGGGTGACGTCCTCGGCATCGCTTTGACTTTGCACAACACTAAAAACCACGCGAAAGACGCGGTCATAATGCAGAGTCAAAAGCGCACGGAACGCCTCTGCATCCCCAGTTGCCGCGCGCGAAGCCAGCTCTTCACTGTGAAGTTTTTCATTCATCTCGCCCGTTAGACGTATCTCAAATGGCAATCCTTGGAAATATTTTAAATTTTTTCATTTTTTTAAAGAGGACTAAATTTAACGCCAAGATGAACTGAATATGAACAAAAAAATAAACAGGCTGTTTAGCACATAATAGAGGACAAAGCAGGCTTTTAACTCTCAACAAAGCTCTTACCGCCTCCCCATACTGCCTTAAAACTGTAGGGGAATTAAAGCAGCGCATTGTGGGCATTTAATGACATGATGTTTGAAAACTCGGCCTTTGGGGAGGTCGAGTTTTTTAATTAGAATTTGAGGGATTTATTCTTTTGGGGGGCATCAAAATTTTCCTTCTCTCATCAAAATTACAGACAGCTAAACTAGGAGAGAAAAATGGCTGACCCTAAGGATTATATTGGCGACGTGAAACGTTATGCCGATGAAGTCGAATTAGAACGCGTAAAGCAGATTGTAAATTTCTGCGGTATCGCCTTGAGAAGCCGAGATTCATCTCTTGTATCCTGCTCGGATGAAGCAGAAAGAAACCGGGTCCGTGATGGATTCTGCGTTAAAAAACTAGGCATGAACACGGCCGTGGCGAGTGCGGCTATCGAAACGGTATGCTGGACAATGAAGCGGGATCGGAATAAACAACGCGTTACCTTCTATTATTTACTCGCTAAAAACGCGGGTAAGTTAGACTTCCTCTAACACGATAAGAATTTGAACTTGCATTGTTACTGTAAGCTCTTTTTTCTTTATATGTAGCGAAACAAACCATATGCGTTTGCCCGAAAGATCGGGCGCGTTGAATTTTCAAGCTGATTTGGCTAACTAAGGGCGTTGGATTTGGAGTAAAAATTGCTTAAATATATGTCTATTCGGTCTAAATTATTAGTTTTAATGCTGCTCGTCGGGTTAATCAGCGCTGCTGTTGTCGGAAGTTTATCCTATAAAAATGCTAGGACATCTCTGACTAAGACCATTTATGATCAGCTGACGGCAACGCGCGAAACAAAAAAACGCCAAACCGAAAATTACTTTAAAGACCAACTCACCGCTTTTGAAGTCCTATCAAACCAAGGACAGGTCGCGGATGCTCTAGAGCAATTTAATCGCGCATTTCATTCGAACGCCCCTGAAATAAGTGCAGAGGCGAATGAAAGACTGAAAACATTTTATAAAACAGATTTTTTGGCCAAACTCGCGGAAAATAGTTCGGGCGAACCTGTTCTGGATACTTACTATCCAAATAATCCCGCCGCACTTTACAGACAAGCGCAATTCATTTCGGAAAACCCTGCACCAACAGGAAGTAAAGAATCATTGGTCAGCCCCAATCTCGTAGGAACAGATACGCCTGACGAAAATCCCTATGCGCGCGCTCACGCCGCGTTTCATCCGCTCTTTGTGCGCATGCTCAACAAGCTTGAATATTACGACATCTTTCTAATCGATCATAAGACAGGTGATATTGTTTATAGCGTTTTTAAAGAAGCGGATTACGCGACAAGCCTGACAACCGGACCTTATAAATTTACAGGTCTGGCTCGCGCTTTTGAAAACGTGCGCCGAAACCCAGAGCTTGGAAAAGTCGTTATCGTCGATTTTGACCATTATGCGCCCTCCTATAATAAGCCGGCCGCCTTTATGGCGACTCCCGTTTTCGACGGCACAACCCTCCGCGGTATTATTGCCGCGCAGCTGAATATCGACGCAATCAATAGCTTTATGACGTCAGAGGGAAATTGGGCACAAGAGGGTATGGGAACGTCTGGCGAAGTCTATTTGGTAGGGGGGGATAAAAACCTCCGCACCTCAAGCCGGTTTTTAATCGAAGATAAGCCCGGCTATATTCAAGCCCTGCAAAGTGCTGCCGTGCCTTCTGATAAAATAATGCTGATTGAGAACACTGGTATTGCCATCTTGAACCAACCCGTCACAACCACAGCCTCGGAAAATGCCCTGCGGGGCCAGAGCGCCACAGAGATTGTAAAAGATTATCGCGGCGTCGATGTTTTATCCTCTTATGCTCCGATTGAAATTGGCGGAATGCGCTGGGCGATTTTAGCAGAAAAAGATGTTTCTGAAGCCATGGCACCCTTGCACAACTTGCGAAATCAACTCCTCTTAATTCTTGGCGGCATTGCAATTGCTGTGACTTTGTTTTCGCTATTAGCGGCGCAAATTTTCGCCCGTCCAATTGCAAAATTAGAATCCCATATTGATCTTTTCTCAGCGGGCAAAGCCGATGATCTAACGCTAGATACATCGGGAACGGACGAGTTTGCCTCTCTATCTCGTGCGTTTAATACAATGATTGGAGAAATTAGAGGTCATAATGACATCATTGAGAAGAAGAACCTTGAGAATGAAAGACTGCTCAGAACGGTTCTGCCTGACGTTATTGCGGACCGCGTACGTGGCGGCGAGGTTGCCATTGGGGAAACATTTGAAAATGTCACAGTTGTCTATGCAACAATCGGACGATTTGCAGAAATCATGGCAGATGTCTCGGCCGGAGAAATGCTCACTCTTCTGAATGAGTTAGTTGATGCCTTTGACGAAGCCTCCGAGCGTCACGGCGTTGAACGCATCAGCACGATTGGCGATGTTTATATTGCGGCTTGCGGTCTTCCGATTCCAAGGCTTGACCATACGCGCCGGGCGCTTGAACTCGCACAAGAGATGGTCACAATCGTGACTCGGTTCAACCGAACCCATGACCTAAACCTAACGATTAGCGTTGGCCTTGCCACAGGTGAAGTCGATGCCGGTATCGTCGGGAAACGCAAATTTGTTTATGAAATTTTGGGCGAGAGCGTGACCCTTTCGCGGCTACTTGCAACTGAAAGCCCAATAGACACAATCTCGGTAACCGAGGCGACTTTAGCAAATGTTAAAAGTAAAGACATCTTCAAACGCGCTAGCGATCTAAAGTCCGATAGTTATGGCAGCGTAAAGCGCTGGGTAACGGCGCCGCCAAAATTAATTGATGGGAAAGCCTCAAAGAAAAAAGGGACGCAGTAAGTGCCCGCATTTTCAAATACAGCCATAATGGCGGCGATTTTTGTTGCCATTATTTATCCAATTCTGACGATTTTTATTTCAGAAATGCAGCGTGTCATGACACGCAAAAACTCCCCCTATGTTAAAGGTCTTAAACAGGTTCAAATCACCGTTTTACCGGTTTTGGCAATCTATATTCTATTGACGAAAGTCGCGGGCATAGATGCCTTCCCTCAAGGTGAAGATGGTGCGCCATTAGCGCTCTCGGCCTTACCCCTTTCCGTCATTCTCACAAAAGTCGTGTTAACCGCTGTTTCGATTTTCGTTATCAACAGCCTTTTAACGACGCTAAATTCTTTCCTGACGAGTCAACAAGATAAGTCCGCATTCTTAGCGAATATTCCAAGCTTGCTTTTGGATTTATTCCGGCTCGCGATGGTGCTTATAGGGGCTGCCTTAATCGTATCGATCGTTTGGGGTGCAGACCTTCAAGGCGCCCTCGTTGGTCTTGGCGTTGGCGGCATTGTACTTGGCCTTGCTTTGCAAGATACATTGTCAGCCGTGTTCGCAGGCCTATCCATGGTCTCAACCCGAACCTTCAAAGAAGGCGACTGGCTCTTGGCGGGCGATTATGAAGGCCGCGTTGTCGGGATGGATTGGCGTTCTGTGACAATTGAAACAGAGCAAAAAATTCTGGCCGTTGTCCCCAATTCGGAGCTCGCCCAATCTGCCTTCGTCGTCGAGTCGTCGGAAACCATGCCTTACGGCGAAGAAGTCTCGCTCTTTCTATCCTATGATAATGAACCGGAACATGTCATCGAAGTTATATCTCGCGTAGCGCAATCCATTCCCGACGTTTTGCAAGACCCGCCTCACGAAGTCGAAGTGCTAGATTATACGGATAAAGGCATTGAATATGAACTAATGTTCTTTGTCGCGGACCGAGGGGATGCGTGGAAAGTTCGTTCGGATTTTCTGCGCCGCTTTTGGTATGTCGCCAAGCGAGAAAACCTCTATCACTCCGGTGCCCAAAACTTACATTTTCAAACCATCGTGCCGCAAGATGTGTCCTTTAAATCACGCTATGAAGCTCTGTCGCAACATCCGATTTTTGATAAGTCTCAGGACGGTCTGGACGACCTCGTCAACCTAAGCCGCGTTGAAGATTACGGCCTCGAAGAAAATATGATTACCATTGGCGATAAGCTCACGCATATCTTTGTTCCCATCAGCGGATCTATCGACGTCATTGACGGAGCCGGCGACATTTTATCAACTATAGAGGTTGGAGACTTTTATGTTTCCCGAGCGCTACTCAAGGGAACAGACAGCCCAGTGACCTTGCGATCTGGGGCGCATTGCAAGGCCATTATATTAGAGGCGAAAAACCTCCTCGCCTTCACCGATAAAAATCCGGCAGCGGCGGATCAAATTGAACATCTCATAGAGCAGCGAGAAAATGAACTCGCCCGAACGGGGTCATCCATTACAAGCCTCGACTTATCAGCCTTCAAACAAGACAACCGCTCGGCCTAACCTCGCATCCCAACATTTACGTCTTCAACCCGTAGCGGCGTTGTGAGGGATAGGCCTGCCAATGTCCGCGCACGCGATAAGGCGACATAGGCTTGGCCCATCGCAAAGGCCCCTCGTCCTAAATCAATCCTGACATCATCTAGCGTCAGGCCTTGGGCTTTGTGGATGGTAACCGCCCAAGCCAGAATGAGTGGCATTTGCTGAAAACTTGCCGCGGTGGTCTCGATCATTTTCTGATCGGCCTCGCTCCATTTATAATTTATCATATCCCATTTTTCGGGCTCGATTTTTCGCACTGACGGCCCGCTATCAAAGCGGACAAAAACCTCTTCTGGTGAGAGGTCAATAACTGTGCCAAGCGAGCCATTGACCCAGCGTTTCATCGGGTCATTGCGAACCGCCATAACCCGCGCGCCTTTTTTCAGCGTGAGCTTTTCTGGCGCAGGGGCGCGGTTAGCCGAAAAATTTCCCTTGGTCTTACAATCATAGTCGACGGTTTCACTTACGAGAGCTGCTAGCCCAGACACATTATAGCGATTGGCAATGGCATTGGTCGAGGTAAGTAAGACTGGCGTATGGCCCTCTCGGTGCGGCCCAACACACGCCTCATTAATCCCCATCACGGCCTCCTCCACATTTCGCGCAACACGCAGGTCAGAGAGAATATTGATGAACTCAGCATTGCGCTGCCTGTAGACTTTGGAGAGTTCAAAATGCACGGGCGAGTAATTTTCCAGCACATTTGAATTATAGGCATAGGGGCCCGAATATCCGCGCTGGGCCAGCATTTGATGCTCATGCCGTGGAATAACAGGCGGGAGTTGGAAGAAATCTCCAACGAGTAAAAGCCGCACTCCGCCAAAGGGCTCGCGGTTATCCTGTGCCTTGCGCAGAACTAAATCAATGCCGTCCAAAATATCGGCCCGCAGCATGGAAACTTCATCAATGATAATGAGGTCAACCTTCTTCCAAAGGCGGTTCGTTTTTTGATCAACTAATGCGGCTTCGTCGATGATTTTAAACGGAAAACGGAAGAAAGAATGGATGGTCTGCCCGCCGACATTCAGGGCCGCAACACCCGTCGGGGCGAGCACAACCGTGTTAGGAATATTGCATTGTGTTTGGATGTATTTGACGAGCGTAGATTTCCCTGTCCCTGCCTCGCCTGTCACAAGGATAGGCGAGCGGTCGTCAGACTCTAATTGCTCCAAAATAAGGCTGACCGTCGCATCATTGGCATAATTATCGGGGAAACTCGCGCTTATAGACACGTCAGGCTTTCTTCTCCCAGCGGCCACGTTCATCTTGCTGATAATAGGCGAGATTTGCGCCCGCCTCTTTCAACTCTTTCCAACGGCCGCGCTCACGGGTCACATCTTCTTGGCTGCGGCCATTTATCATGACCATCGCGCGGCTCACCCCGTCCATATCTGCGACAGAGGCACCGCCGAGCAGAAAGACGGCATCAAAGCCTTTTGCGCTCTCCGTCGAGGCACTGAGCAATATCGGCTGTAGCTCGGCTTGCGGTTCGTCATCGCGGCCATGCGGTAGAAAGGCATCATCCCGAAAGGTCCAGAGAAAATTATCGAGCTCGGCCAGCTTATCCTCTGGCATTTTCACCAAAGCCCGCCAGCCCTTCTCAAGCGTCTTTTCCAGCAATCCCGGCAAGACACCTTCCAGCGTCGAGGCTTCGAGGTGATAAAACCAATATTCAGTGGCAGCAGCCACAGCTAGCCTTCGTGATTATCGGCAATCCAGCGGTTAAGCAGACGGACTCCAAAACCTGTCCCGAAAGTTGGGTTCCGCGCATCTTTGGAATTATTGACCATCGCAGTACCGGCCACGTCCAAATGCGCCCACGGCGTATCTTTACCGACAAATCGTTTCAGGAATTGCGCCGCCGTAATCGAACCTGCCGCACGGCCGCCAATATTCTTCATATCCGCATTGGGTGAGTTCAAAAGCTTGTCATAGGAGTCGTGCAGCGGAAGACGCCAGGCTTTATCCGTCGAAGTTTCGCCAGCATCCGAGATTTGTTTTGCAAGGTCATCATCTGGGCTAAACAGGCCGCAATACTCATTACCAAGACCAATAATGATGGCACCCGTTAATGTCGCGAGGTCAATCATCGCCGCAGGCTTATATTTCGTGACCGCATAATGCAGAGCATCAGCGAGGACTAAGCGCCCTTCGGCATCCGTATTTTGCACTTCGATGGTTTGACCTGACATGGAGACGACAATATCACCCGGTAATTGCGCTTTACCGTCTGGCATATTTTCAACCAACCCCACA
This sequence comes from uncultured Algimonas sp., assembly GCA_964460585.1. Classification (GTDB taxonomy): domain Bacteria; phylum Pseudomonadota; class Alphaproteobacteria; order Caulobacterales; family Maricaulaceae; genus Litorimonas. The sequence continues at coordinate 9,945 of CAYWSI010000020.1, read as the reverse complement.
ATTCCGACAACATTGGCTTTGGCCTTACGAGAAGCAAGCGCGCACATGGTTCCGACAACAGCAGCGGAGCCGCCCATATCGCCTTTCATATCCCACATATTCGCGCCCGGCTTCAAGCTGATACCGCCCGTATCAAACGTCACGCCTTTCCCGACAAGGCAGGCAGGCGCCTTGCCTGCTTTACCGCCGTTCCAGCGGATGACAACCAATTGGCTTTCGCGTTCAGAGCCAAGACCAACACCCAGTAAGGCATGCATGCCCAGCTTATTCAATTCAGGCTCGCCTAGAACTTCAACTTCAAGGCCTAAGCTGCGCAAGCCTTCAATCCGGTCAGCATAAGCTTTAGGATAAATTTCATTTGGCGGTGCGTTGACGAGATCGCGCGCCAAAACGACGCCGTCGCCGGCAGGCCCGTAATAATTGTCGTAGGCCGCTTGTGCCGCTTTTGGATCATTACTGACGATTTTTATCGACTTCAAAGGATCTTTCTTAGACTTCGTCGCTTTGCTCTTATGCTTATCCCAAATGTAAGCCGCAAGACGCGCCCCCAACGCACAGCGCGCAGCGTCATCCGCTGTCGCATCTGTGCCGTCCAAATGCACGGTAAGTTGTTCAACGCCGCTGCCGCGTAAGGATTTTGCGATTTTAGCGGTGGCCATCTCATAATCAAATACGTCCGAATCGCCTCTTCCAGAGACAAAGAGCCGAACGCCAGAGCCGACATAAGTGTTAAACCCATCTGACGCCTTGCCATGAAATTTTGCGGCTTTTGCAGCCGCTTTCACGACATCACTGTCATATGAGTGGTTCTCGCCACTATTTGAAATAACGAGTGCTGCACCTGATTGAGCAGCACCTGGACCAGAAAATGTCACTTTCATAAAATCGCCTCAAGCTTTGTTTGTAGTACTGGTAACGGAAGCTTTGTCCCATTAGAAGGGGGCAATCAAAACTAGACGAACTTTTACCACCTAAGGCAACACCGTCGCGAACATAGATGAAACTTCTACAGCGCTATATTTTTTCACAGGCTCTTTTACCTGCTATCTTGTCTTTATCGGCACTAGCTCTCCTTGCCCTACTCACACAATCTTTGCAGACACTCGATTTGATCGTTGAAAATAGACAAACTGCGGGCACGTTTTTTTACATTACATTTCTGGCACTCCCTCAGCTTATTAGCATTATTATGCCTTTGGCGGTGTTTATGGCTGTGATTTACGCGCTGAACCGCATGAGCACCGATTCAGAACTTGCCGTTGCAAAAGCAAATGGCGTCTCACCTTGGGCGATGGGAACACCTGTTTTACGGCTAGGCGTTTACGCTCTCATATTTCACCTCATTATCAATCTGCTGCTTCAGCCCTTGTCTTTTCGGGAAATGCGAGCGGAGATTTTAACCGTGAAAACAGATATCGCGAGCCAGATGGTCCAAGCTGGACGCTTCGTAACGCCAGCCCCTGACCTGACTGTCTATACTAGAGAGATACACAATGACGGTGAATTGCTTGATGTTCTGATCTATGATGGAAGAAATCCAGACGCGAAATCCACCCACACAGCTAAGAAAGGGCGGCTGCTTCGGTCAGAAAAATCTACATCTCTCATTTTATTCAACGGATCTGTTCAAACGCCAATTGAAGGCGGGGCTCTGGATGTCATTGACTTTGAAACCTACCAACTAGACCTCACTAATATTGTCGCCTTAGATAATGTCTTGCGATTAAAGTCCTCCGACCGATTTTTACATGAGTTATTACGCCCAGACCCCCTAGATTATGTGACGCCTAAATCGCGCCGCGAAATGGCAGCGGAAGGACATGCTCGCCTTGCGACGCCCCTATGGAATGTGGCCCTCGTCTTAATCGCCATGTCCTTCATCTTACGGGGACAATATTCAAAGCTTGGGCACGGACGAAAAATTGTAATCTGTGCTGTAACTGGATTTGTATTGCGCCTCATTGGATTTGCTGTTGCTTCATCTGCTGAAGGGGATCCTGCGCTTAATCCCGTTCAATATATCCTCCCCTTACTCATCATTTTGGTCTGCATACTCCATCTTACGAGACGCAAACGGATAAGATTTGGTAAAAAACGCCGCAGAAAAGCTTATAATATCGCTAAGGCGCAACCCTTCGTCACGGGACAAACCCCATGATTAGCGGCGTGACCTTATCGCGCTATATTACGGGCCGTATCCTACAGGGTATCTTTATCGCCTTCCTCATTGTCACGGCCATTATCGCGCTTGTTGATTATGTGGAAGCCTCTCGAAATATTGGCGTTGACGGCGACCTTACACCTTTTCAGCTTCTCACCCTCACAGCGCTTAAAATTCCAAAACTAATCGAACAAACAATCCCATTTGTTGTCCTTTTTGGCGTCATGGGAGCCTTGTCCGGCATGAACAAAAGGTCTGAACTCACGGTCATGCGGGCAGCGGGTCTCTCCGCTTGGCGTTTCTTACGTCCCGCCCTTGTCGTCACCTTTGTGATCGGCGTTTTATGGTCTGCCGTTGTAAATCCATTATCTTCCATCATGATGGGAGAATATGATGCCCGCGTAGCGGAGGTTTTAGAGGTCGCACCATCGGATGAAATTTGGCTTCGTGAAGGCTCTGATTCGTCTCAACGTGTCATTCAGGCGCAAAGCTTAGACCTATTATCTAAACACTTAGAAGGTGCAGTCTTCTTTGAGATGGGAATTGAGGCTGACGGCTCTACAGTTTTTGAACGGCGGTTTGATGCGCAAACAGCACAGCTTCAAACATCAGGGTTTTGGACGTTAAAAGGCGTCACTGAGAACGCTCCCGGTGAAGATACGAAGTTCTCTGATGAATTAACCCTACCTACGACCATAGATATAGAAGGTTTAAGAGAACAATCCGGCCAACAGGTCATTCCTCCATTTTGGGCGCTTCGAAAAGCCATTAAAGCGAATGAAAAAGCCGGATTTTCGGCCAGACAGCTAAGACTACAACTCCATAAGTTACTCTCCCTGCCCGTTTTGCTTATCGCCATGACCTTCATCGCTGCGAGTGTTTCCATGCATATGACTCGAAGCGGCGGTACATTACGCCTCTTGATTATGGGGGCAACATTAGGTTTTGGCGTTTTTTTTGCGGATAGCGTCATCACCGCTTTTGGTGAAGTTGCAATCCTGCCAGTATTTTTAGCCGCTTGGACCTGTCCAATTCTTGTCTTACTGCTCAGTATCGTACATTTGGCTAAAATTGAGGACGGCTGAAACCTAACGATAGTTTAATTTCCAAACGCCTCACAGCATCCTAAACTTGCGACATTGAATCCTTTGGCTATAACGGCCTCGGAACACAACAGAAGACGACGATTATGCGCCTTTTAAAGACACTTTCTATAGCCACTGCCCTGCTCGCCACCTCTGTGCCCGCTTATGCGCAATCAGCACCTCACGGCATAGCAGCAGTGGTAAATTCCGACATTGTCACAATCCATGACTTACGCCAGCGCGTCTTATTCATGGTGGCGACAACAGGGGCAAGTGCAGATGAAGCCAGTCTCCAAAGGTTACAGCGTCAAGCGCTTCGCAATCTAGTTGATGAACATTTACAAATGCAGGAATCTGAAAAATACGAACAAACGATTTCAGATGAGACTGTAAACCAACGTCTAGCCCAGCTGCTATCTCGTAATGGTGCAGACCCCAATAAGCTCGTGTCTGACCTAGCCGCAGCAGGTGTATCCATTGAGACTCTCCGCGATCAAATTCGATCAGAAATCGCGTGGCAGCGTATCGTCAATGGCCTCTATGGGTCTCGCATCCGGATTTCAGACGCTCAGATTGATGAAACGCTTAATCAGATTTCGGCAAATGTCTCGAAACCAAATTACCGCGTTGCAGAAATTTATATCGAAGCTTCACCAGACATTGGCGGTATAGAGGGCGCGATGGAAGGTGCCAATGCCATGATCGCACAAGTTAAGGGCGGTGCGCCTTTCTCACTCTTAGCTCAACAATTTTCATCCGCAGCCTCTGCAGCACGCGGCGGCGATGTTGGCTGGGTCCGTGAAGGCGAACTCCGCCCAGAAATTGATGAAGCGATTAAAAACATGGAACCTGGGAGTGTCTCAGCTCCAATACAAGTGCCCGGCGGAGTCTATGTTGTCGCGCTTATCGAGAAAAAGATTTCAGAATCCGATACACTTTACAGACTCAAGCAAGTGACGGTTGAAGCAGAAACGGAAGCAGCCAAAGCCAGATTGACTGCATTGCGCGGAGACCTTCAAGGCTGTGACACTTTAGATGATGACCTCAAAGCTCTCGAAGATGTTGAAGCTGCGGATATGGGCGAAATCAAATCCTCTGATTTGACAGATGAAATCGTGGCCGCTCTGGAACGTACAGATGTTGGCGGATTATCCGATCCCTTTGAACGTCCTAATGGCGCAACATCCATCATGATTTGCGAACGTGAAACAACTGGAACCGATATTCCAACGCGGGACCAAATCGAAAATAGACTCTTAGACCAACAACTGGCGCAAGCGTCGAAACGCGCATTACGTGACCTGCGGCGTCAAGCGACACTTGTCGTGCGTTAGAGGCAAACCACATGCGCCCATTCGCACTCAGCATGGGCGACCCAGCGGGCATCGGCCCTGAAATTACGGTCAAAGCTTGGCAGGCGCTTCGCAGCTCGCCTGAATATGCATTCGCCATTATTGCGCCCGCTGCGATATTTTCTGAAACGCCGCACCAGATTATATCTGATATCTCAGAAGCCCAAGGCATATTCAGTAAAGCTTTGCCTATTCTGGATATTGACGGCTCGGCTTGCGCCGCCGGTGAACCATCCGCCGCCCATGCACCTGCGATTATCGGCAGTATTCAACAAGCTGTCTCGCTCTGCCTATCTGAACAGGCAGATGGGCTCATCACCAATCCAATTGCGAAACATGTGCTCTATGAAGCTGGGTTTAAATTTCCAGGTCATACAGAATTTCTAGGTGATTTAAGTCAAGGCCGTCCAACGCCATATGCCGCAGGCCCTGTTATGATGCTTGCCGCGCAAGATTTGCGTGTGGGTCTGGCAACTGTGCATCTGCCTCTGACCGAAGCCGCCAAACAACTCACAACAGACAGAATTCTTGAGACGGCCCGCGTCATGCTAAGTGCTCTAAAACTAGACTTCGGCCTTAAAGCCCCCCGATTGGCCTTGACGGGATTAAACCCGCATGCGGGCGAAGGCGGCGCGCTGGGACGCGAGGAAATAGAAATCATCAACCCTGCTGCAGAACAGTTACGCAGCGAAGGATTTGACGTCACAGACGCACAACCTGCGGACACCTTATTTCATGCAGAAGCGCGGCAACGCTATGACGCGGTATTAGCCATGTATCACGATCAAGGTCTCATTCCCGTCAAAACATTAGACTTCCATGGCGGCGTCAACATCACGCTTGGACTGCCCTTCATAAGAACCAGCCCTGACCACGGAACGGCCTTTGGTATAGCAGGTCAAGGCATTGCACGGCCTGACAGCCTAATAGCGGCCATTAAAAAAGCCCGCGAACTCGCGAATAATCGTCATGGCGATTGAAACGCTCCCCTCTCTTTCGGAAACGGTGAAGACCCACGGGCTCGGTGCCAATAAAAAGCTCGGGCAACATTTTCTATTGGATATGAATCTGACGGATAAAATTGCGCGCTTGGCCGAACCTCTTGCCGGACACAGCGTGGTCGAAATTGGCCCCGGCCCGGGAGGACTCACGCGAGCGCTTTTACTGCGAGGTGCTGAGAAACTCGTTGCAATCGAAATGGATGAACGCTTTGTCCCCGCACTGGCAGAGATTGGCGACCAATCAGAGGGACGGTTGGAAATCGCGCAAGGCGATGCCCTCAAATATGACATCGCGGCTCATCTACCAGCACCTCGAAAAATCGTGGCGAACCTGCCTTATAATGTCGGCACAAAAATGCTGATAAATTGGATTACAGCCTCTCCCATTTTTTGGACGCAGCTGGTTCTCATGTTCCAATTAGAAGTCGCGCAGCGTGTCGTTGCCGCGCCGGGCGAAGCACATTATGGACGGCTGGCCGTTCTGTGCCAATCCGTCGCCAAGTGCAGGTTAGCCTTTGAAGTCCCCGCGAGAGCCTTCACCCCACCCCCAAAAGTCGACAGTGCTGTTGTCGTTTTAGACCCGCTTGTGACGCCATTTGAGGATTTAAAAATGCTTGGGCGCGTGACCCAAGCCGCCTTTGGACAAAGACGAAAAATGCTGAGACGGAGCCTTCGGTCCTTGGCGGAACAATCGGGTTTGGTTCTTGAAGACTGGTTAGAAAGCTGCGGTGTCGACCCAAAAGCGCGTCCTGAAACTCTGCCCGTTACAGCTTTTCAAAAACTCGCGAACTTTATCAGTAAGTGACACTACCCTCCGTCGATGAGGGATTTCACAAATCCGCCTAACCACATCTGACGTCGCCTGCGCATACGTTCCGATTTCACAATCGTTTTCAACTCATCCAGCGCCGTAGAAATATCCTCATTTACAATAACATAATCATATTCAGCCCAATGACTAATTTCAGCTTCTGACTTGCTCATACGTTTGACAATAACGCTGTCACTGTCTTGTGCGCGGGTGCGTAACCGTTGCTCCAATTCCCGCATATTTGGAGGTAGGATAAAGATTTTCACGAGATCATCGGCGGCAGCTTGCGTCAATTGCTGCGCCCCCTGCCAATCAATATCGAAAACGACATCGCGTCCCTGGGACAAGGCCTCTTCGACAGGGCCGCGCGGCGTGGCATAGTAATTATCAAAGACTTTCGCGTGTTCGAGGAACTCACCCGCCGCCTCTAGCTCACCAAAACGCGTTTTATCGATGAAAAAATAATCTCTCCCTTCAACCTCGCCAGGGCGCGGGGCGCGGGTTGTCGCAGACACACTCATCGCCATATCAGGATGATCTTCTAGTAATTTACGTGTGAGTGTTGTTTTGCCAGCCCCGCTCGGCGAGGATAAAACAACCATCAATCCACGGCGATTGGACTTTAGCTCATCAAAAACATTAGCTGTCTGGGTCATTGATTGAACTTCCTCATCGCAGGCCTCGTTTCCTCTGAATTTTCCGCCATTTTGCGACGTTTCGCTCGTGCTCTTTCAAAGTCTTTGCAAACGCATGACCGCCCGTGCCGTCAGCCACAAAAAATAAAGCATCGGTTTCATGTGGGTTTAAAACAGCCAAAATCGCATCCTTGCCGGGATTGCAAATCGGAGTCTTAGGCAAAGCCGGAATTTGGTAAGTGTTCCAATCGGTTTTCTTATCAATTTCAGACCGACGAATACGCCGCCCCAGAGGTTCACCCTTTGAGATGCCGTATATAATCGTTGGGTCAGATTGCAGAGGAATGCCTTGGCGTAATCGGTTCGTAAACACACCCGCCACGAGGCCGCGTTCCATACCAATGCCTGTCTCTTTCTCGACGACAGACGCCAATATGATTGCTTCTTCCTTCGTCTTTACTGGAATTGTCGGATCGCGCTTTTCCCACGCTTCATCCAAGAGGTCTTTCTGCGCTTGGGACATTTTTTCCAAGAGTTGAGATTGCGTCATGCCGCGCGGCAGAAGGTAGGTCTCCGGCAATAATGTCCCTTCCGCAGGCACAGCAGGATTATCATCTTTCAAGTTAGCCACACCGTCGAGTGAGCGCGTTATCATAGCAGAGGTCAGGCCTTCCGCAGCGGTGAACGGATAGAGAATGGCCTTCCCATTTGCGAGCCCGTCATAGATGGCGGCCATCGACATATTTTTTGATAAATAAAATTCGCCCGCTTTAAAATTAGCTTCATTACCGCGGAGCTTAGTGACGGCTTTAAACAAAAATGCACTCTCAATAAATCCATCTTTTTCAAGACTTTGTGCTATAGAGCTTAATCCTGCACCGCGCGGCACAGTGAAAGCAACTTGCGTATCAGGACCATCTTGGACCCGCTCATATTTATAATTAATTGCCGCATAGCCCGCGAGCGCCAACCCGCCAAAAAAGGTAACAAGCGCGGTGATGGCAATGACGCCTAACATCCGCTTGTCCCGTTTCGCTAAAACAGGCTCGGGCGCGGCTTTGGAATCTTCGGTCTGTTGGGCGTCTTCGACCACTGCCCCGCTATTCCGCTTCGACGAAAATGACAGCGGCATTCGTACCGCCAAACCCAAAAGAATTTGACATGACAGCTTTCCCCTCAAACGGCACGGCTTTTAAGGGAACCAAATCAAGGGCTGTTTCAACATTTGGATTTTCGAGATTAAGTGTCGGCGGTGCCATTTTATCTCGCAAAGCCAAGATAGCGAAAATCGCCTCAATCGCTCCCGCTGCGCCAAGCAAATGACCTGTCGCAGATTTTGTCGAGGACATTTTTGCTTTGGAGGCATGCTCGCCAAGTAAGCGCTCCACGGCGCGGACTTCTAATTCATCTCCCATCGGGGTCGATGTACCATGGGCATTCACATATCCAATATCGGACGGCGCAAGACCTGATTTCTTTAACGCCATTCGCATCGCGCGAAAACCGCCCTCGCCTTCTGGAGCAGGACTTGTGATGTGATGTGCGTCACCCGACAGGCCATATCCAACACATTCCGCGAGGATATTGGCCCCGCGCGCCTTTGCGCTTTCATAGTCTTCTAGCACGACCACACCCGCACCTTCACCCATCAAGAACCCATCCCGACCTTCATCATAAGGCCGGGACGCGGTTTCAGGTGTATCATTATATCCTGTGGTCATAGCGCGGCAGGCCACAAAACTACCAATACCCAATCGCGTAATCGAGGCTTCACAGCCCCCCGCCAACATCATATCAGCATCACCACAGGCAATAATACGTGCCGCATCGCCAATAGCATGCGCTCCCGTTGCACAGGCCGTCGCGAGGGCACTATTTGGGCCTTTCAGACCATGGCGGATAGACACCTGGCCCGACGGTAGGTTGATAAGCATGGCGGGAATAACAAATGGTGACAGACGCCTCGGGCCGCGGTCACGCAAAAGAATAGATGCATTATAGGTCGTATCAATTCCGCCGATTCCAGAGCCAAGTATGACGCCAGCTCTCTCGGCCTGCTCATCTGTTTCGGCTTTCCAGCCAGAATGTTCGATAGCTTCATCCGCAGCGGCAATTGCGTAAAGTATAAAATCGTCAATGCGCTTGCGATCTCTCTGGCTCATGACGGCATCGGGATCAAAAACACCCGGCATCTCGGGCGAGCCGCCTGCGCGGCCATCTACCCGAGGAATGACAGCAGCGACCTTGCAGGCAAGATCGCTGACGTCGAAATGTTCAATACGGGAGGCTCCGGATTTACCCGCGAGTAAGTTACCCCAGGCCGTTTCAACACCGCAGCCAACGGGAGAGACAAGGCCTAAGCCTGTGACAACCACCCGTCTCATAGCAGGAAGCCCTAGCCAGCTTTATCAGAGATGAATTTCACAGCATCTCCAACTGTCTGAATATGCTCTGCAGCGTCATCAGGGATTTCAATATCGAACTCTTCTTCGAAAGCCATAACAAGTTCAACAGTATCAAGTGAGTCAGCACCCAAATCATCAATAAAGTGAGCATTCATAGTTACTTTAGCTTCTTCAGCGTCGAGATGCTCCACAACCATTTTTTGCACGCGTGCGAGTACGTCTGACATATGTATTCCTTTAGTCTTTGCCGGAGATAACTTTCCGGCGGTTACGAGCGAGAGATGGGGCAGTCTACCCCGATTTCAACCCCTGACACCCTGTCGTGGGCGACCTAGCATAGGGATTAAGACGTGCCTAGAGTTTTCATAGCCCTCTTACAGACTTATAAGATAACTCAAAAGCCCTTCTAAATCATAACCATACCACCGTTGATGTGGAGCGTTTGGCCTGTGACATAAGCCGCCTCATCAGAGGCTAAATAGAGCGCACCCGCCG
>CAYWSI010000019.1:0-20645 GCA_964460585.1 uncultured Algimonas sp. | reverse complement strand
ATGACTGGGTGAAAAAGAAGGTCATGGAAGATGAGGGCGAAATCCGCGAAGATGTGGGAGGTTACGGCGTTGTGGCAGTCATGAAAAATGGTGACGGTCCAACGGTAATGCTCCGCGCAGATATGGACGCCCTACCTCTGGAAGAGAAAACAGGCCTGCCATATGAATCTCAAGTATTAGGCCAAACACATACGGGCAAAGATGCGCCTGTCATGCATGCCTGCGCCCATGATAGCCATGTCGCCATCCTAATTGGCGCAGCGCGTCAATTGGTTGAACGTAAGGATGAATGGTCGGGCACTCTAGTTTTGATTGGGCAACCTGCCGAAGAAATCGGTCTGGGCGCGAAGGCCATGTTAGAAGACGGGCTGTTTGAAAAATTCCCGCGCCCCGAATATGTCTTGGCGACCCATACATCGGGCTGGGCACCAGCCGGTAAAATCACATACACATCGGGCTATGCGCTCGCCAATGTTGATAGTGTCGACATTACCGTCAAAGGTATCGGCGCGCATGGCTCTGCGCCGCATATGGGCAAAGATCCGATTGTGATTGGATCGCAAATTGTGAATGCGTTGCAGACCTTAGTCTCGCGCGAGGTTAATCCGCTACAGGCGGGAGTTGTGACGGTCGGGAGTTTCCGCGCAGGCTTTAAACATAATATCATTCCGGATGAGGCGAAGCTACAAATCACGGTGCGCTCTTATGATGATGATGTACGTAAGACTTTGTTGGATGGTATTGAAAGAATTACGATTTCTCAGGCGCTTTCAGCGGGCTTGCCCGAAGATCTGATGCCAGAAATTAAAATTGAGAGTGATTACACACCCTCGACCTTTAACGACCCTGAGATGACAGACCGCGTTATGGCGGCCGTTAGTAACTCGATTGGCGAGGATAAGGTTGAAACCCAGCCTCCAAGCATGGGCGGCGAAGATTTCTCTCTCTTTCACCGCTATGATAAGGACATTAAGACACTGATTTTCTGGACAGGTGGGGCAGAACCGAAAGCCTTTGCTGAGGCGGTCGAAAATAAGACGCCCTTACCACCTGCTAATCACTCGCCGTTTTTTGCCCCGCAAGCTGAGCCAGCTTTGAAGCTTGGCGTTCAGGCTATGACAGCTGGGACGATAGAATTGTTCGGAGAATAACGCCGAGGCTAGCGTTCGTTCGCAGCAGATTTTTCAAATCTCTTGCGAACAAACCACCAAATCACGACCGCGCCGACCATCTTTCCAATAATGCTCATAGTGATGTTAGGGCCAGTCAACATGCCGTCGCGGATGATTTCTGCGCCGTAAAGAAAGATGGTCGTGTCTAGTGGGGCTGCAATGGCGGATGAGAGCAAAACCCGGGTCGATAACTTATACTTGGTGAAAGTGAAAAGCGCCCAATCGACGAGTTCCGCAATCGCAAAAGCGCCGCCGCTGGCAAGGGCGAGTTCAGGGCCTGCGGCCATCGCCGTCAAAATGAGCGCGATAGCCATGGCAATAAGCACATAATGGCCAACCTCACGCTGGGCAAAATCTCTTACAACCAGCACCAACCCTGTCACAATCGTTACAGGGTTAAACGCCCAACCCGGTAAAACCTCCCAAAGCGGTGCCCATGTAAATGACCAATTGATGAAAGGGATTAGTGCAACATAAACCAAGGTCATCAAGGGAAGCTTGAAAAGACGTTTAGGTGTTGCGCTATGTGTCGACATAGCTGTCAGCTTTAGGCTAGGGCAGAGCCCATGTCTACGAATCCTAAATTATGCGCGGTTGTCGCGATGGACCGAAATAATGTCATCGGGCGCGAGGGTGATTTGCCTTGGCGTTTGCCGTCTGATCTCAAGCATTTCAAACGCGTGACTTTGGGGAAGCCATGTTTGATGGGGCGTAAAACATGGGAGAGCCTGCCTTTTCCGCTACCGGGCCGCCCAAACCTCGTCTTAACGCGCAATAAAACTTACACCGCAAAGGGAGCGACCGTATATTCCGATTTAAATGAGATGGTCGGCGAGGGATACGCCTTAGCAGGCGCGTCGGGCGTTGACGAAGTCATGCTCATCGGCGGGGCGCAATTATATAAAATCTTACTGCCGCATTGTGACCGACTCTATGTCACGCGAGTCGATGCGCAAGTGGAGGGGGATGCTGTTTTTCCTGCTATTGACCCGGCGATATGGAGCCTGAAAAGCGAAAACGGCCCGATTAAGACTGAAAAAGATGAATTTAGCTTTCACGTGGCTGTTTTTGACCGCGCCACATAGCGCCTTAGCTACGTTATAAACTTGAAACCTGCGGCGGACCGCGCCACATAAGCGGCAGTTGAATTTCGGAGACGATATGTCGGATAATAATAGTCCTTGGGGGCCAAAGCCAGGCTCTAGTAATAATGGCGGCAAAGGTGAGGGGAATTCGCCTTGGGGTAATGGCGGTGGTCAACGCCCAAATAGACCGCAACGTCCAAGCCGTGAGAATGTCATCGAAGGGTTTAAATCTCGGACAGGCCGAGGCGGCGGCGGTGGAAACCGCAGCGGGGGCAATGGCCAGCTGCCTGAGTTTAATATTCCAATTTGGGCCTTCTTTTTGGTGCCTTTGATATTATTAGCCTTTTCCTCGATTTTCACGATTCAAGGTAACCAGCAAGCGGCCATTCTTAGATTTGGCGATTATCAACGGACCGTCGGACCAGGGTTGCATTTTAAGTGGCCAAACCCGGTTGAACGAAAATATGTGCGGGACGTCACAAACCAACGCGAAACCCTAGTCGGTGTTAGAAATAATGCGGAGTCTCTCATGCTGACGGGAGATGAAAATATCGTCGATATCAACTTCGCTGTACTCTGGGTGATCAATGATTTGGAGAGCTATTTATTTAAGGTCGACCAACCAGAAGACCTTGTAAAGTCAGCTGCTGAGTCTGTTGTTCGAGAAATTATTGGTAAAAATGAGCTAGACCCCATCATCACCACAGGTCGTTCACAATTTGGCGGTGAAGTTCGCCAGCGGTTGCAAGAATTGCTTGATGAATATGAATCTGGCGTTCTGATTAACGATGTCCAGTTTCAAAAAACCGATCCACCAACCGAAGTCGTTGACGATTTCTTGGATGTTGTAAACGCCTCCCAAGAAGCCGAGCGCGCGATAAATGAAGCCCGCGCTTATCAAAACAAAATCGTCCTTGAAGCTGAAGGTGAAGCTGCCAAACTATTGCAGCAAGCTGAAGGTTATCGTGACCGGGTTATCGCGGATGCGGAAGGTGAAGCTCAGCGCTTTGACCTCATTTATAGCGAGTATAAATTGGCGCCACGCGTTACGCGCCAACGTATGTATCTCGAGACGCTTGAAAAAGTATATTCCGGCTCTGAAAAAATTGTTTTGGACGGAGATGCAGGGTCAGGGGTTGTTCCCTATCTTCCACTTGAGCAACTGAATAAGAAAGGGAACTAGTCATGAACCAGAACAAGTTATTTCTCTTTGGCGGCATTTTTATAATCCTCCTGCTCATTGTTTCCCAATTTTTCTATGTCACACGTGAAGACCAACAAAGTTTGGTGTTGCGGTTTGGTGAGCCTGTGCGAATTGAAAATGCTTACGGCGTCGAAGAAAATGCGGGCCTAAAGTTCAAATTGCCGCTGATCGAAACTGTCACCCATTATGACCGAAAGAACCTCGTTTTAGATCTCAAAGCCCAACCCATTCTGGCCTCTGATCAGGAACGCCTCTTGGTCGACGCGTTTATTCGTTACCGTATTACGGATGTCAGGGCATTTTATGAAGCTTTCGCGACTCGTCCACGTGCCGAACTGCAAATGAGTAATGTGCTCGACTCCTTGATACGTGACACACTTGGTTCCGTTGAATCGCAAGAGATTATCTCGGGTAAACGGGTTGATTTGATGAATGCGATTGAAACGCGCGCGAATGAACGTGCGGAAGCTGGTAAATTTGGTCTTGTTATCGAAGATGTGCGTATCAAACGAGCAGACCTACCCCAAGAAAACGCAGACCGCGTTTTTGAGCGGATGGCTGCAGACCGGCAAGAACAATCTGCTGAGAAACGCGGCGAGGGCGAGCGTTCTAAACGTACCATCACAGCGGAAGCCGAAAAAGAAGTTGAAATTCTTCTGGCCAATGCGCGCCGCGATGCGGAAATCATTCGCGGTGAGGGCGACCAGAAGCGGAATGCGATTTATGCGGAAGCCTATAATAAAGACCCAGAATTCTTCGCGTTTTACCGCTCTATGCAAGCCTATGAAAAAGGTTTGGTTGGCAGCACAACTTACGTCTTGTCTCCCGATAGCGACTTCCTTGGTTACCTTGACAGCCAAGGTGGTAACCGCAGAGGCCGCTAAGCCTGCCTCATGGGAGCGATTGTCTTAGTCGCAATTGGCGGGTTTATGCTGCTAGAAGGCTTGATGTGGGCGATTGCGCCGACGGCCATGCGCCGCGCCTATGATCAAATGATGCAGCAAGTCTCGGATAGGGACTTGCATATTGGCGGCGCGATTGCTGTCTTCGTCGGAACATGCTTATTTGCACTTGGCGCTAAACTCATTATTCAATGACGCAAATGTAAGCGTTTCTAAGCAGTCTTGCCCTTGGCAGACCGCTGCATATCGCTAGGATAGACTTATGACATTGCTTCGATCCGCCGCCATATCCCTTGTTTTTGCCGTTGCCGCTATTGCGGTCACGCCACATGTCTCGGAGGCTCGCGGCACTCCAGATGGGTTTACCGAACTGGCTAAGCGCCTTTCTCCGTCTGTCGTGAACATCTCTACGGCGCAGACCATTGAAATTGATACAACTAAAGCCCAACCATTTGGAGAGGGCTCTCCCTTGGAACGGTTCAATGACTTTTTTGGCGGCCGCGCCGACCGCGATGGACGTGTAAGCAAATCCCTCGGTTCCGGCTTTGTGATTGATGGTGAAGGTCATATCGTTACCAATAATCACGTTATTGAAGACGCAGATCTCATCGAAGTTTCCTTTCCGAATGGAGATACTTATGAGGCGGACTTGATTGGCCGCGACCCCGCCACAGATATTGCGGTTCTTAAGATAGAAATTGGCGACGGCATTCCGGCCGTGCCTTGGGGAGATAGTGATGCCGCAGAAGTCGGGGAGTGGGTCATCGCTATTGGTAACCCATTTGGCTATTCTGGATCGGTTGCGGCGGGGATTATTTCAGCGCGAAACCGTAATATTTCATCTGGCAATTATGATGATTTTATTCAGACAGATGTCGCGATTAACAAAGGTAACTCAGGCGGCCCCTTGTTTAACATGGACGGCGAAGTCATTGGCGTGAATACAGCTATTATCTCCCCAACAGGCGGCAGTGTCGGGATTAGCTTTTCTGTTCCAGCGGAACTTGCAAAGTCTATTGCGGCGCAATTGATTGAACATGGCGAGACACGTCGCGGATATTTGGGCGTTAGAGCGCAAGCTGTCAGCAAGGATATTGCGCTCAGCCGGGGGTTGGACAAAGCGCAGGGAGCGTTAATCACCCATGTCGTTGCGGAGAGCCCGGCGGATAAAGGTGGTTTGCAGGTGCGTGACCTCATCTTGTCTGTTGATGGTAAACCTTTGGATACGGAGCGGCTCTTGTTCCGCCGTATCGCCGAAGCAGAAATTGATAAGCCTGTCAAAATTGAAATTCTGAGAAAGAAAAAACGCAAGACGCTCACAGTGACAATCGAGAGATTGAAAGAACAGGTCACGGAAGAAGAAAAAATCCGCCGCGAAGTCGCAGCGGGCAATGCAGAAAGAACGGCTGCGGGCATTTCTGTTGAAGCCTTGAGTGAGGATGTCAGAGACAGATATCGTGTTGATGATGATGTCAAAGGCGTGCGCGTTGTCAAAGTTGGAAAGCGCACTACGGCCAGTGGGAAAATTTTAAAAGGTGACATTATTGAAGAAGTTGGCTTTGAATCCGTATCTACCCCTGCCGAATTTGTAGAGGCAATGGAAGCAGCGGCTAAATTGGATGAGCCTGTGACCTTGGTCATTAATCGTCGCGGTAATTATATCTTTTACGGCTTAAACCCTAAGAGCTAACCCCGTTTCAAAGGCTCTGCTTAGTCATGAAACCCGTCATTTGCATCGCAGGTCCGACTGCCAGCGGTAAAAGCGCTTATGCGGTTGATATAGCCCGGGCATTGGACGGCGAAATTATCAATGCGGATGCCTTGCAAGTCTATTCAGATTTACAAATTCTCTCGGCCCGTCCAACTTCTGAGGAGACCGCAGGCCTCCCTCATCATCTTTTTGGGCATGTATCCGGAGATGTCCGTTATTCCACAGGTAAATGGTTGCGAGATGTCGAGCCGCTGATTTTTGATTTACTTTCGCGCGGCAAAGCGCCTGTTTTGGTTGGTGGTACAGGGTTGTATTTCCGTGCCCTTTTGCAAGGATTGGCTGATATTCCACCAATTCCCGAGCAAGTTTCTAACGACACATCTGAGCGTTTGGCCCGTAATGGTATAGCAAGCCTTCGCGCAGAAGCCGAGCAGCTAGACCCCGCTGCCGCTCGCCGGGTTTTGGGGGATGATCCGCAGCGCATACAGCGCATTGTAAATGTTGCAAAGGCTACGGGACGTCCTCTGTCTTTGTGGCAATCCGAAACCCACGCGATCGTTCCGTCACGCTTTGCAAGGTTTTGTGTGCTGACACCGCCGCGTGAAAAGCTCTATGCACGTATCAATGCTCGTTATGATGAGATGTTGCGGGCAGGCGGTATGGATGAAGCAAAGGCAATATTTGCAAAAAGGTATGATGAGAGTTTGCCGGTTATGAAAGCTATCGGGCTACGGCAGCTCCAAAGTCATTTTCGGGGTGAGGGGTCACTCGAAGATGTCATTGAAGACGCTAAACGTGAAAGCCGCCGTTTCGCAAAACGTCAAATGACGTGGTTTCGCAATCAACCGCCGAGGGGCGTAATGCTGGAAACTCAACAAGATAGAACGAGTTTCCTGAACCAACTCAAAGATGTGACGCTGTGAATTCCCGCTCTGTGATTTGGTTGATAGGCAGCCTTGCGGCACCCATCATTTTGGTCGGTTTGGCGAAGGTTCTATTTGATATTGATCAATCAGAGTTATTCGCTTTGTTGCAATCTCTTTCGGACTCACCTTGGGCCATTCCTATAACGATTGCCTTGTTTTGCGCACTTGCCTTCATAGGGGCGCCGCAATGGATGTTGATTACGGGCACCGTGCTCGCTTTTGGTGTTTGGGAAGGCGGCGCTTTGTCTTGGGTTGGCAGTCTTACATCAGCCAGTTTAGGGTTTGGTATTGGACATAAATTAGGCGCGGACCGTCTCCAGCGAGTTGATGCGTCGCTCGTTCAAAAGCTAACAGCAGCCGTGCAGAAAAATGGATTTATGACGAGCCTTGTTGTTCGTCTTGTCCCGACAGGACCAGCGATACTGGTGAACCTCGCCGCGGGTGTGTCTCGGATGAAATTCCAGCATTTTGTTGCAGGGACGGCGATTGGTATTATTCCAAAAATTTTGGTCATATGTCTGATTAGCCAAGGGCTGATTTCAGGGCTTTCTGGTAGCTTGATGGCTATATTTTTTGCTGGCTTAGCCGTTGTTGCAATTGTGCTCTCTTGGGTTGCGCGAAAGCATTTAGAGACACGTTCTCGCCTCTAAGGCGAAAAAATACAGTTTTTTTCTGATTTAATCGAGCCGATTGCTTGCAAATTAGCTAAAGGTTAATCAAGACCCTTAACAAAGGGACTCGGCAACAGCTGATACCTTATATTTGAATCAGGCTGCGTATTGTAAGCGCATATATAGCGGCCAATTAAACCGGATTGTTTATGTCGTTCTTTGACACATTTTCCACAGACCTAGCTATCGACTTGGGCACAGCGAATACGCTGATTTATGCTAAGGGCCGAGATATTGTTTTGAATGAGCCGTCTGTGGTTGCTTATTCGGTTAGAAACGGACGCAAGGTGGTTCACGCTGTCGGTGAAGATGCGCGGATGATGTTAGGCCGGACACCTGGAAATATAGAAGCTATCCGCCCAATGAAAGACGGGGTGATTGCGGATTTTGAAGTTGCTGAAGCTATGATTAAGCACTTCATCACAAAAGTGAATAAGAAGAGATTTAAGTTTGGCGGCACGAAGGTCGTCATTTGTGTACCGGCAGGTGCAACAGCCGTTGAAAAACGCGCGATTTATCAATCGGCTCAACAAGCAGGGGCGTCTAAAGTTTTCATCGTCTATGAGCCGATGGCAGCGGCTTTAGGAGCAGGTCTACCTATCCACGAGCCCTCTGGCTCTATGGTTGTCGATATTGGCGGCGGCACGACAGAGATCGCTGTCTTATCCCTTGATGGCATGGTCTACTCTCGATCAGTTCGTGTTGGCGGCGATAAAATGGATGACGCAATTATTCAATATGTCCGCCGAACCACAAATTTACTTCTGGGTGAAATGAGTGCGGAACGCGTGAAAAAGGAAATTGGCTCAGCGACGACACCCGAAGATGGGGAAGGCATGACTGTTCTGATCAAGGGTCGAGATTTGATGAATGGCGTACCTCGCGAAATAGCGATTAACGAAGCCATGATTGCGGAAAGCCTAGAGGAGCCCGTTGAACAAATTGTCGATGCGGTGAAATTAGCGTTAGAGGCAACTCCGCCTGAACTGGCTGCTGATATTGTTGATAAAGGTATCATGCTAACAGGCGGTGGTGCCTTGTTACGAAATTTGGATTCTGAGCTTCGTGAGCGAACAGGCTTGCCTGTTTCTATTGCGGATGAACCACTTTCTTGCGTTGTCCGAGGTTCGGGTATTGTTGTCGAGAATTTGAAAAAATGGAAAGTCGTTTTAGAAGCTGGCGTTTAACGCCGCAGCCTAAAACGCCCACGACCATAATCTAGGGAATGAAATATGCGAGGCAGGGAAGGTCCGAATGGAGGCATAACCCGTTTCGCTCTTCTTGGTGCTATTATCATTTCTAGTTTATTGATCAGTTTCCAACGTAATTCTGAGAGACAAGCTTCTGGACTGGAAATCACGGCCCAAGAAACAGTTTCGCCCTTAGCAAATGCTCTGAATGTTCCTTTGAGGCATTTCGAAAGTCTTCTCTCCAAGTTTAGCGAGAGACGCAGGGTTCTTGCCGACAATATTAAACTTCGAGACGAAGTTCACATGTTGCGAGAACGGCAGGCCCGCTATGATAATCTGGCCGTTAAAGTGGCGCGCTATGAAGCTATTTTAGGCGTTGATACTGAAACAGATGTTCCCCTGAAAAAAATTGCGGCCCGCGCCATAGGCGAAACAGATGGTCCGTTCTTACGCTCGTTACTTCTTAATGTTGGATCGCGCGACGGTGTGAAGATAGGAAATCCGGTCATGTCTACAGAAGGCTTGGTTGGGCACGTTATCAATTTAGGTCCGAATACCGCCCGTGTTTTACGCGTGTCTGATTTGAATAGCCGCATTGCTGTTGTATCCGCCGATACAGGTTCGACCGCTATTTTAGCTGGAGATAATACGCCATTCCCTAAGTTGTCTTTTGTTAATCAGCGACAGAAATGGGTGTTAGGCGACCGCGTTATTACCTCTGGTGATGATGGGTTTTTACCGAGAGGGTTAGAGGTAGGGGTGGTTGTCCAAGGGAAAAGTGGTGGTTTGCGTGTTCGCCTTTCAAGCCATTCTTCGCCTGTGGACTGGGTTTGGGTCTCACCATATAAGAAACTCATAGCTCCCAAAGAGCCGGTCAATCCTGAAGATAATTCAGTGGCTGACAATGAAGTTGAGGCTACGAACACGCCATGACTTTTTTAGGCCTCCAAACCCCAACAAAAAAAATGAGTCCTGCTTTGATCGCGGGGGCTGCTCTTTTTCTGACGGCCGCCATGACAATTTCTGGATTGAATATCTTTGGGGCTCGTTTTGGCTTTGAATTTTTTCCGCTTCTTGTTCTCGTGATTTGGCCAAGACGCGCACATACGCTTATGTCATTGACCTTGGTTTGGTTTGCAGGATTTTTTACGGATTGGGCAACAGGTGATATAACAGGGCAGTGGGCGCTTATTTTTATTTTGGTTTGGGGGTTCTTAAGGCCAGAGATGCGAGAAGCTCCCTTTGCACCTGTTAGTTTGTTTTTTGTTTGGGTTTTGACTTGCCTCGTTACAATGGCAATTTTGTCCATCGCCGGTTATTTTATCTATGGAATATTACCTGACTTTACACCGCTGGGAAGGCAAATGAGTTTAGCTACGCTTTTGTTACCAATTATACTTCTCCTAAGGAAAGCGATTGTAGTGCGGTTAAAAGATTACGATGAGTGGGGGTAATTGATATGCCGTCACCCTCCCAATCTAATGTAACCGATAAAAACCTGATCACGCGACGAAGTGCAATATTAGGTGCAGGAGGTTTGGGCGTATTTGGCGTGCTTGGTGCCAGGCTTTATCAGCTTCAGGTCTTAGAAGCTGAGAATTACCGTACTTTATCAGACAATAATCGCTTTAATTTCAATATGTTGCTGCCAGAACGTGGAGTGATAAGAGATCGTTTTGGCGTGGCTTTGGCATATAATCGGCAGAACTTTAGATTGGTCATGATACCGGAGCGGACTTCAGATGTGGATAAAACACTCGACCGCGTCTCGGCAATTAGTCCGCTTTCAGATGGGCAAAGACGTCGCATTGAAAAAGATATTCGCCAAAATCCTAAATTTGTGCCGATCCTTATTAAAGACAATGTGGATTGGGGAACTTTCACCGCAGTAAATATGAGGCTTCATTCATTGCCGGGGATTGTCTCCGAGGCCGGACAGGGCCGAGCTTATCCTGAAAATGGCGTATTTTCACATGTCTTGGGTTATATTGGGCGGGCAGGTCATTTGGACATCGAAGCGGATAGTGACCCTTTGTTGAAGCAACCGACGTTTAGAATAGGCAAGACGGGTGTTGAGGCCGCGCAGGAAAAACAACTCAGAGGCGCGTCGGGTAAGCTAAAAGTAGAAGTCAACGCGCGCGGACGTATTGTTCGCGAATGGCCGGACCCAGAGACGCTTGCGACACCAGGGGAAGATGTCTGGTTAACATTAGACGCCGATTTACAAGAATTTGCAGCCAAGCAATTTGCGACTGAGGATGAGGGCGACGATAGTGGTGGTGTCTGCGTTATAGACGTTATCACTGGGGAGGTGAGGACTTTATTGTCGATGCCGACATTCGACTCTAATCTTTTTGTATCTGGCCTAACCCAAGCGGATATGGATCGTATGAATAGTGATCCAAAGCGGCCTCAATTTAATAAGGCGATTGCTGGAGGTTATCCCCCTGCATCTACCTTTAAAATGGTGGTTATGCTGGCAGCCTTTGAATCGGGCCTGATAAACCCTGCTTCAACTGTCTATTGCACGGGTAAGGTGAAGTTAGGCAGGCGGGACTTCCATTGTTGGAAGCGCAGAGGCCATGGTAAAATGAATATGCGCGATGCTCTTAAAAACAGCTGCGATAGTTATTTTTATGAAATTGGTGAAACCATTGGTATTGAAGCTATCGCTGATGTTGCGCGCAGGCTTGGCTTGGGTCAATCTCACGATATTTCTATTGGTGGTGTTATTTCGGGTATTGTGCCCACGGATGGCTGGAAACGGGAAAGATTGGGGACTGGTTGGCGTACAGGGGATACGTATAACGTATCAATCGGGCAGGGATTCTTGCTTGCGACGCCGCTGCAACTCGCTGTCATGACGGCACGTATTGCCAATAGTTTGGATGCAGTAAAGCCGCATTTAGTGATAGGCCAAACGCTCCCGCAGTTTGAGCCACTTGATTTTGACCCAGAGCATTTGGCCTTTGTCCGAGATGCTATGTGGTCTGTTACATCTGAGCCCGGTGGAACAGCTTATAGGCCAAACCCTTTCGGTACAGATTTATCTGTAAGGGGAATAGAAATGGCTGGTAAAACGGGTACGGGGCAAGTGCGCGGCATTAGCAAGGCTGAACGGTTGAGCGGCATCCGTAAGAACGCGAAATTACCGTGGAAGTTACGCGATCATTCAATTTTTGTTGGATATGCGCCTTATGATAGACCGCGCTTTGCAATCGGGACAATCGTTGAACATGGAGGGTCGGGCGCGAAACGAGCTGCGAACATCAGCCGCGCGGTACTCGGTGAAGCTTTGCGGCGAGATGATTTAGGAACCTCTGCGACCCTTGCGCCCGAGGCATTAGACTAATGTCTTTCCAAGGCGATTTCATTCAAAGTGCTTCGCCGTCCAAAGGCGGTGGTCTGGTATCAAAACTTTATGAAATTTACTGGCTCTTGCCGACTCTCGCAGCTGTCTTAGGTCTAGTCGGTGTGGCGATGATTTTTGCTGCCACAGATGGGGTTTGGCGTCTTGGGGCTTTGCAGCATTTCTTCCGCGTTGGTTTCGGCGGACTTGTGATGATTGCGGTCGCTCTGATTGACATTCGGGTTTGGTATCGTTTGGCCTATCCGGTCTATCTCATTAGTTTGGCGCTTTTGATTGGCGTCGAATTTATGGGTATTGAAATTAATGGGTCGACGCGCTGGCTTGACCTTGGTGTGACGCGTTTGCAGCCTTCGGAAATTATGAAGCCTGCTATCGTTTTAGCCCTAGCGAGATATTATCATGATTTGCCTCCCGAAAAGGTGAGTCATATCTTGGGTTTAATCGGAGCTCTCATTCTTTTGGCTTTGCCCATGTCCCTTATCTTACGCCAACCTGATCTGGGCACAACACTTCTTCTGGGAACAACAGGCGTCGTTATTGTATATTTGGCAGGTATTTCGTGGCGCATTATAGGGCTTGCCAGCTTATTTGCAGTTGTCGCAATACCGCTCTTTTATAAATATGGATTAAGGACTTATCAGCAGGAGCGAGTGTTGACTTATTTGGATTCGTCGCGGGATCCGACCGGGGCCAGCTATCATATTATCCAGTCTAAAATTGCGTTAGGTAGCGGCGGTGTTTCCGGTAAAGGCTTTATGCGCGGAACCCAGCGTCAAGGTGAATATGTTCCTGAAAACCGAACAGACTTTATTTTTACAGTCATTGGAGAAGAATTTGGATTAGTCGGCGGGTTATTGACAATCGGTCTCTATATGTCCGTCATTGCCGTCTGCATTTGGCTATCCGTGCAATGTAAAGCCATATTTGCGAAACTCCTAATTATGGGCTTAACGACAACATTTACGCTCTATATTTTTATCAACCTCGCTATGGTTATGGGATTAGCCCCGGTTGTGGGTGTGCCATTGCCTCTTATTTCCTATGGCGGCACTGTTATTTTGGTGGTGATGGGTGGATTTGGTTTAATCCTATCAGCGCATCTGCACCGCGGAATTGAATTGCCGCGATTTGGCTAGAGCGTTGAGAGAAAGCTAAATGTAAAGGGCAACTGACTCTTATATTGCCACTACCTTGACCGCGTACACTGAACCGTTATTCAAAGATTAAAGAGAGCGAAGCCTCTCAATGTCTTAGGGTGATTATAAAATGGCAAGCATTCCTGTTGAGCGCGGTACGGCGCAATGGTCCTCGCGATTTGCTTTTATTATGGCGGCTGTGGGGAGCTCTGTCGGCCTAGGCAATCTTTGGCGGTTTTCCGCCGAGCTTGGCACGAATGGCGGCGCGGCATTTTTACTTATCTATATTGCGTGTATTGTATTCGTTGGAATTCCGGTGCTGATGAGTGAATATATTATTGGCCGAGCGGGTAATGCGTCCTCGGCTGTAGGCTCAAGTAATGACCTTGCCGATCGCTCGGGCGTTTCTAAACTCTGGAGCAGCGGCGCTTGGTTCGGTATGATTGCTTCATTCTTGATTGTCAGCTTCTATTGCGTCGTTGCGGCTTGGGTTTTGGCTTATATTCCAAAATTTTTATTCGGTACATTCGCAGGTATGCCAGCGGGAGAAATCGAGCAACAATTTGGGAACCTCATAAATAGTCGAAATGAATCATTCCCATGGTTCCATAATTTATTGCCTTGGTTTTTCTTTTTTGGATTGCTGACGAGCTGGTTGGTTGCAAGAGGAGTTAACAAAGGGATTGAATTGGCCGCACGTCTCCTCATGCCAATTTTCTTTCTTCTTCTGCTTTTGTTAGCTGCTTATTCGATAATTTCCTCAATTAGCAGCGGGGGGACGGCGGATGCATTCGCCTTTATGTTTACTCCTGACTTCGACAAAATCACACCTGACGTGGCACTTAGCGCTCTGGGACAGGCTTGTTTTTCAATCGGCATTGGTAATGCGATTATGATTACTTATGGGTCCTATTTGCCGCGTGATGTTTCCATTCCCAAATCCGCTGTCACCGTGTCACTCGTTGATACATGTGTCGCGATAATAGCCGGCCTTGCGATTTTCCCCGTTGTTTTTGCCAATGATCTTGATTTCGAAGCCGGCGCAGGGATTTTCTTTACGACCCTTCCGACAGCCATGTCTAACGCACCGGGCGGTATGATTGTTGGTGCGGCATTCTTCTTCTTGGCTTTCTTCGCCGCGATTACATCTTCAGTCTCACTTTTAGAACCATCAGTTGCTTATTTGGCAGAGAAGACTGGTTGGTCAAAACGTAAGGCGGCATGGATAGCTGGTGCGGGTATCATTTCTCTAGGGCTTGTGTCTGTTTACAGTATTGAGTTCATGGACTTCTTAGATGGAGGTTTGGCAGGACCAATTTTGGCACCTCTTTCTGCATTACTTATCGTATTGTTTACAGGGTGGCGATTGAACAAAGCTATTTTGTCACAAGAAATGGCGGGAGAAGGAGAAAAACTCGGGCATTTCATCATGGTTTTTGTGCGGTATGTCGCGCCTGTATTCATGGGATTCGTGTTGGTCTTCGGGATTTTAGACAAATATGAAGATGTTGCAGTGGTAGCATGGGTCAAAAATCAATTTGTAGATCATGGATTGCTGTTAATTTTAATCGGCTTCGTCGTATTTTATCTGAAGAAAATTTCGGAACAGGGTATGCCTCAAGTAGTGCGTGGCACTGATACTGTGAATTCTGAAGTTAGTGAGTAATCCGTTGGATTGCGCCACTTTTTACAGGGTAATCAACTACATCTCAGTGTTTACTGACCTAAAGCTGTAAGTGACCAAATGGTAACGTGTTCTTAGGAGATTGTTCAGATTAAATTTATCATGATAGTGTATAAGGGGAGACTAGAGTCGGCTTAAGGGTTAGGCTCAGGTGATGGGATTTTTTGAGTATATGAATAAACAATTTCGTATAATTGCTCTGACAGCAGCGGCTTTTCTAGCCACGGGTTGTGCAACCGTTGACTTTACGGATGTGGCGACTCCTGTTTCGGCTAAGGCGGAAGCGCCTGCTGAGAAGAATATCGTTTTGAGAGCGGCAAGTAAGCTCTATGCGGCTTTCAAATCAAAAGGATTCGTGGCGAACACATCACGTAAGAAATTGCAGTCTGCGGCATCTATCCTCTTGAACGGTTTAGAAGAGCGTGAGCTAACGGCTGAAGCTAGCTATGAATCACAAAATTTACCGCGAGACGTTGTGGTGCAAGATATTGCCTTTGCGACCGAGCAGGTGCGGCGAACAGTAAATGCTGCGGAGGTTTATTTCGAATTATCCGAAGGGAAGCGAAATTTGCGTGAGGAGCTTGATGGGCTAGAACAAGCTTTGTTATCGTCACGCGAAGCCTCAGCCTCTTTTGAAAAAGTCATTGGCAGTGATAACGCTGAATTACGGATAATGAATTTTGAAGTCGACCGTCTTAAAGTTGTGACGGATAAGTTCGGTAAGCGGGTTCGCGAGCAAACTGCTGCGGATTTAGCTGCGCGTATTAGAGAGACGTCTTAGCCCCAGAGCTTTGCAGACGGCGGGTAAATCATAGCCCCGTCATATTTCAAACCATTCTCAATATCTTCGGCCAGTAAAAGCGCGCCGTCTAAATCGATAATATCGCAAAGGCTCTCCAACATCATCATAGGCGCCATAGCGAGAGAGCTGCCCACCATACACCCTGCCATAACGGTAAAGCCCATTTCTTTGGCGAGCAGGCACAAATCATGGGCTGCAATAGGCCCGCCGCATTTATCCAATTTTACATTTACAGCGCGATACCCAAGAGACCAAAGGTTCTCCAGATCAACAATGCTATGTAGGCCTTCGTCCGCGCAGATGGTGAGATCCGTTTGGGGCAGTTTGTTTTCATGACCCGCTGGCAGGGGTTGTTCAATCAAGGCGATGTTTAGGCCGGAGAGGGCCTCAAAGAAGTTCGGTAAGGTCTCGGAACTTAAGGCTTCATTCGCATCAATAATGAGCTGCGCGTCCGGTCTTGCAGCCGCGACGGCAAGCACTTGGTCCAAACCGCCTTCACCAATTTTTATTTTTAGCCACGGATAATCTTTGGCGGCTTTGGCGGCGGTTACCATGGCTTCAACAGGGCCCCATGACAGGGTGAAAGCGGTTTGACGTGGTGCAGGGGATTGGACGCCTAAAATGCTAGCAGCCGTTCGATTCGAGCTTTTTGCCTGAAAGTCTACCCAGGCAGATTCAAGCGCGTTGCGCGCCGCGCTTTTCGATTGAAGCTGTCTAAGGGCGGTCTCGATTTTACCTTTCGTGATAATATGCCGGACGCTCTCTAATTCTGCGGTCACACTGGCTACAGTTTGGTTGTAGCGGGCATAGGGTCGGCATTCACCACGTCCAATATGTCGTCCTTCACTTAGGGTGACTTGAATAACATCAACGGCAGTAACGCTTGTTCTGGAAATCCGAAATGGTGTGCGTGTCGGATAGCGCTGCATCTGAATATCTAGCGTTAGGTTCATATTTTTCGACTAAATTTCTGACGCTTCGCAAGTGATTTGGGATTGACCCAGCCAGTTTGGCTTTGCACTTTGTCGGCTATGTTGGCAAGCACCGCAGATTATGAACTTGAGATGCAGGGCGAAACCCTCATCGTACATCCTAGCGGTGATTGGAGTATCGAACAGGCGGCACGCCTTGATGGACGCTTGGCAACAGAGGTTGCGTCGCTAAGCTACCGCCATGTTGATTACGATATGGCCGCTGTCGAGCATCTCGATACAACGGGCGCTTACCTCCTTGCGAGAGCTATTCGATATGGTGTGATGCCCGCTGAAAGCTGGGACGTCGTTTCAAAACAACCAGGTCACAAGACACTCATGAATGCCGCGACATCCGCCGTCTTGGGCCAAGAGCCACGACAGCGCCGCCAGTGGTATGATGCTTTTGCGAGGCTTGGTAAGGCCACTGTTCGTTTCTGCGATGAATTGGTCGAAACCTTAGCCTTCATTGGGCATTTCTTCGTGGTTCTCTTGAGAGTTATTTTACAGCCTCAAAAATTGCGCAAACGCGCGATTGTGAGTTTCGTTGAACAAGTTGGTTTAGACGCAGCCCCCATTGTCATGGTGTTGTCATTCTTTATCGGAGCTGTCATCGCCTATATGGGCGCCAACCTCTTAGCGGCTTTTGGCGCGAGCATATTCATGGTCGATTTGGTCGGCTTTTCTGTCTTGCGAGAACTGGCCGTTATTATCACCGCCATCTTGTTGGCAGGGCGATCTGATTCAGCTTTTACCGCCTCGATTGGCGCAATGCGTATGCGGCAAGAAATTGATGCGATGACCGTGATGGGCATGGATACCTATGAAGTGCTTGTTCTTCCGCGCGCGATTGCTTGTATTATTGCGATGCCCATCTTGTCATTTCTGGCGATGATGAGTGGTTTAGGGGGCGGGATGCTTGTTGCTTGGGGAACTGCTGATATTTCGCCAGTCCTATTCTTGAACCGTTTAAATGCCGCCGTTGGGGTGAGTAACCTTTGGGTTGGATTGGTCAAAACACCATTTTTTGGATTGATGATTGCGATCATCGGATGCCGCCAAGGCCTCGCTGTGACAGGTAGTGTTGAGAGCTTGGGGCAGCGCACAACGACGGCTGTTGTGCAGGCCATTTTTGCTGTGATTGTGCTTGATGCGATGTTCGCGATCTTATTTTTCCAATTGGGGGTGTAAGGATGTCTCTCCCAAATGCGATAGACCCAAATGGACTGGATATGTCCGCGCCGCCGATGCGTGCTGTCAGCATTAAGACCCAGTTCGGGCCAAATGTTATTCATGAAAATTTAGACTTCACGGTTAATCACGGTGAAATCGTTGGGCTTGTCGGTGGCTCAGGGACAGGCAAGTCTGTTCTATTGAATACGATGTTGGGTCTGAAAGAACCCGAAGGCGGTTATGTTGAATATTTTGGTCAAAACCGGAATGAGCTCACCTCCGAAATGCGGGGTGATATTAATAAGCAAATGGGTGTTTTGTTTCAGGGTGGGGCGTTATTTTCGTCCATGACGGTCCGTGAAAATGTCATGTTGCCAATGCGGGAAACCACAAATCTGTCATCGAGGCTCATGCGAGAATTGGCAGATATGAAAATCCATATGGTCGGATTACCGCCTGAGAGCGCCGTTCTCTATCCGTCTGATTTGTCAGGAGGCATGAAAAAGCGGGCAGGCTTGGCGCGCGCCTTAGCGCTGGACCCAAAGCTGTTATTTCTCGATGAACCAACGGCAGGCCTTGATCCTGTCGGGGCGAACGCCTTTGATGAGCTTATTCTTGGGCTTCGGGAAGCTATGGGACTCACCGTTTTGATGGTGACGCATGATTTAGATAGCCTATACCTTATATGTGACAGAATCGCTGTTTTGGTTGATAAACATATTCCTATCGCTGATAGTTTGCAGGCCGTGAGTCAGTATAACCATCCGTGGGTGAAGGAATATTTTGGTGGCCCACGGTCCCGCGCTGCAATTGGTGCGAGCGAGGCTGCGACCGATCGGCAGAAGAGGTAAGTGTGGAAAATAAAGCCAATTACGCATTGATAGGTCTGTTTGTCATTACTGTCCTGACAGCACTGCTGGGCTTTTTCATCTGGTTGACCGGGGCCTCATTTGATAAAGATTACGATCTTTATGAAATTGCTTTTGAAGGCGGGGTTCGTGGATTGTCAAACGGGTCTGAAGTTCGTTTCAATGGTCTGGGTGTCGGTGAAGTTACGGCTCTGGCCTATGACCGTGATGACCCCAATCTCGTTATTGCGGGGATACAGGTGACGGAACGCACGCCAATTGATGTGAATTCGACGGCGAAACTCACGCCTTTGGGAGTGACAGGGCTGAATTATATTGAGATCACACCGGGTTTAGATGCGGAGGCTCCGCTGATGGTGGATATGCCTGGCCGTGGGACCAAGCGGATAATAGGTGAGGGAAGCTCAGTAGATGAAATTCTTTCAGGCGGAGGTAATGTCGTTGTTGCCGCGCAAACGGCGCTCACGCGCGCCAATCAACTCTTGTCACCTGAAAACTTAAAATCCTTCAGCGCGATTTTAAAGAATGTCGAAAATATTACGGCCTCTGTTGATGTATCCGAATTAGATCCGTCTAAGCTCAATGACATGCTTGATAGTTTTACGGCCGCTGCGGATGCGATTGCGCAGACGGCTCAATCTATCGAGGGAACCTCAACCTCTATTGATACGCTTGTCAAAGAGGATTTACGTAAAGTTCTGACAAAAGCTGAAACCACTTTGACAACGATTGACACAACAGTATCAGGCTTTGGGGAGACAGCAGATGGTGTGGATAATCTCATCATTGATGCCCGCGATGCGATTAACCGCCTATCAAATTCTGGCCTCACTGATTTGGAAGAAAGTGTCGATGCCATCCGCCGTCTCGTTTCAACATTGGCGCGCGTGGCGGATAGTCTTGAACAAAACCCCGCGCAATTTATTATTGGGGTAGAACGTGAAGAAGTGGTGCTGCCGCAATGATGTTTCGTCTTCTCTTAGCTTTAGTTGTGTCTGTGAGCCTGTCAGCTTGCTTGTCTCTCTTGCCAGATCCAGCACCTGCGCCTTCTATCTACCGTTTGAACAGTACGCCCACGCCAGTTGCGAAAGCTGCCAATGCAGAGATCATTCGTGTTGACCGCCCTGCGGCGACACAGATTTTCAACACCACGGCGATTATTGTGACGCAAGGTGATCAAAAACTCTCCACAATTGCGCAGGCGCAATGGGCAGAAGCGAGCCCTGTTATCATTCAATCTACCTTGATTGATGCTTTGGAGGGCTCGTCAAAATTTGTTGGGATAATGCCAACCTCGGGCGCGCGTCCGGCGACGCGTCTGCATTTGAGCGTCAAGAATTTTGAGGCTAATTTCGACAATGGTCCGGAAAGCGCACCCCTAGCAAATGTGCAATATCGCGTGACCTATGCGCGGGCTGATAATAGGGACCTTATTGGCACACATAGCGTTCGCCAAACTGTTAGAGCGGAGTCCATTAATGTCTCATCCATAGTCGCCGCGATGACGCAGGCGAATGATGCTGCAATGAATGATATTGTCAGCTGGCTTGAGAGCCAAAAAGCCTCCGGCCGTTTCAACTAGCCTTCCTTGGGTCGAGCGGGTGAGACCCGTCAGACACCAGAAAGAAGAAAGACTGAAATAGGCCGCCCAAAGGCGTTGCGATTGATAGCGGAGCGTGACATAAGGCGCGAAATTTTCAAACACTAGGCAGGGGTTTTGCGCGCCTGCCCAACCTTGGTGATATCATCATGCAAATAAAAGAGCTCGAGGCCGAAGGC
>CAYWSI010000018.1:0-20666 GCA_964460585.1 uncultured Algimonas sp. | reverse complement strand
TATCTGCCATCGTTTCCTCATCCGGGAATTGGATGTAGTGGAAGAAACAGCGGCGAAGGAACGCATCCGGCAGGTCTTTCTCATTATTTGACGTGATGATGATAACTGGGCGCTGCTTGGCCGTAATGGTCTCGCCTGTCTCATAAACAGAGAAGCTCATCTTATCGAGCTCATGCAAGAGGTCATTCGGAAATTCGATATCGGCTTTGTCAATTTCGTCGATGAGCAGGATAGGGCGGACATCTGATTCAAAGGCTTCCCAGACTTTGCCCTTATTGATGTAGTTTTTAATGTCGTGCACGCGGTCATCGCCGAGTTGAGAATCCCGCAAGCGCGCAACGGCGTCATATTCATAGAGGCCTTGCTGGGCTTTTGTCGTGGATTTGATGTTCCATTCAATGAGCGGCACGCCAAGGCTTTTTGCAATTTCATGAGCGAGTACGGTTTTCCCTGTGCCGGGTTCCCCTTTTATCAGAAGCGGGCGCTCCAATGTAATCGCAGCATTCACTGCCATTTTTAGATCATTGGTCGCGACATAATTGTCTGTGCCTACAAATTTGGCCATCATGAAATCCTTATTTAGTCGCTGCCTTATTATGCGATGTATCGCTGAGGGCAAGGCATGGCTGCTAAACACATTTAAGTGAATTCGGGAAATATCTGACATCTTAACTTGTGAGACTCAATCGCCGTGGTTATCAGGCCCCCGAATTAGATGCATATCGAGTTTACTCGAATATGACGGGAATTTGGGCGCATAATTTATGGGGACCTTATGACTAAAAAAGCCAAGAAACCTGTCAAGTTACCCAAAGGCTATGTGCCTTCGGAAGACGAAAAATTCATGAATGCGAAACAGAAGGAATATTTCCGTCAAAAGCTCCTAAAGTGGAAAGACGAAATTGCCGAAGAAACGCGCAATACGGTTGAATATTTGAAAGGTGAAAGTGTCTCTCACCCTGACCCCGCCGATACGGCTGCCGCCAATGCCGACCGCCGCATGGAATTGCGGACAAAGGACCGCTTGCGCAAGCTCACAAACCAAATTGATAAGGCGCTGAAGCGCCTCGAAGATGGCACATATGGCTATTGCGAAGAGACAGGCGACCCTATCCGCCTCAAGCGCTTAGATGCTCGCCCTATCGCCAAAAAATCCTTGGAAGCGCAAGAAATGCACGAAAGAAGCGAGCGTTTGTCAGCGGGCTAACCCGCTAACTCCTTTAATGATTATCAGGCGTAAGGCTGCCGCTTCTCATGGCGGCGACATAGGCGTCCACTTGCTCTTCCATAATATCGAGTGGGACGGGACCTGTTGCGAGGATGGCATCGTGGAAATCACGAATGTCGAAATTATCGCCGAGCTCCGCTTTGGCAGCCTCACGTAATTCCACAATCTTATTCATCCCGATTTTATAAGCGGTCGCTTGGCCCGGCATGACGATGTAACGCTCAATGGCTTTCAGGCAATCGCTCTCAGGATTAGGCGTATTATCCATTAAATATTGGGTCGCTTGTTCGCGCGTCCATTTTTTATCATGCAGCCCCGTGTCGACGACAAGACGTCCGGCGCGCCAAAGCTCCATCGCAAGTCGTCCGAAGTCAGAATATGGATCGGCATAAAGGCCCATCTCTTTTGGCAGGAACTCGGAGTACAGCCCCCAACCTTCGGAGTAGGCGGTAAAGCGGCCATATTTGCGGAATGCTGGAATGCCTTCCAACTCTTGGCTAATAGAGAGTTGCATATGATGTCCCGGAATGCCTTCGTGATAGGCGAGGGCTTCCATTTGATAGATGGGCATCGCGTCCATGCGGTAGAGATTGGCGTAATAAATGCCGGGACGTGATCCGTCGGGCGCGGGGCGGTTATAGAAGGCTTTGCCTGCCGCTTTTTCTCGGAAGGCCTCAACAGCCCGGACGTCTAAATCGGCTTTAGGTTTTTTATTGAAAACTTCCGGTAGGCGAATTTTCATATCGTCAATGAATTTTGTGGCTTCCTGTAAATAGGCGTCACGCCCTTCTTGGGTTTCCGGTTTGAAGAATTGTTTATCCGTACGGGTGAACTCAAAGAACTCTTGCAGCGTGCCGTCAAATTCGACCTTTTTCATGATCTCGCGCATCTCAGTGTGAATGCGGTCAACCTCTGACAAGCCAAGTTCGTGAATGGCGCTCGCACTCATATCCGTTGTCGTCATTTCTTGTAATCGGGAGGCGTAATAGGCCTCACCGTCAGGCAATTTCCACGCGCCATCATCGGTTGAGGCGGCATCCTTTTGCCGCTCCATTTCTGCGATGATACGTTCATAAGCTGGCGCGACGTCATTTTGGATGGCCAGGATAGCGCGTTCATAAAGTGCGGCGCGCTCATCATCTTTCATCTCTAATTTCGATACCTTTTTGCGGAAGTCTTCCAATAATAAATTGAGCTTATCACTGTCTGCTTCGACAGGGTTACCAGACATGACGTTCCGTGAACTCTCGATAACAAAATCATAGACAAATTTTGGCGGAGCAATGCCTTTTTCGAATTTCGCTTTGGCTTGTTTTGTGTGTTCGTCCAGCACATCATCAATCGTCTCAAGCCGCGTCAGATAATTTTCAGCGTCTTCAACATCTTTAATCTTGTGATTATTCAGCAGGAAAGTTGGGAGTCCCGAATGCGCCCCTCGCATTTGGGAATAGGTATAGCCGTGATCCCACCACTTGCGCCGTGACAGGCTGTCTTCAACATTTTTCTCAAATAAACGGTAAGACAGCTGATGGTCTTCATCTAACGCGTCGAAATCAAAATTCGCGCGCATGTCTTCGAGGGCTTCGCGGCTTTTCTCTAATTGTTCTAATCTGAAAGACCGTGATGGATCATTCCATTCATCTTGCCGCTCATCAATGCCGCGAGACGTCAGGATTTGTGGATAGGCCCGGATTGTCGTTTTGTAATTCGTTTCAAACCAAGCATCTAAACGCGCATTTTCTGATTGGGTCGATTTATTTACCTGTTCAGTTTCATTTGTCTGTGCCGCCGTCTCTGTTTTGGGAGTTGGGGCATCAGTTGAGGGCGCGCAGGCACCAAGCGTCAGAACAGCTACGAGTATGAGGGTGTGGGGGGCGAGATTGCGCATTATTTTGTCTCCAGTTTGGCGTTGGCGATATAGTCATCCACTAATTCTTCAAGGATATTTAGCGGCACAGATCCATTGGCAATGATTGTGTCATGGAATTGCCTGATGTCAAATCTCTCTCCGAGTTCCGCTTCCGCTTTGGCGCGCAGCTCCTCGATTTTCAATTTTCCAATCATGTAAGCTGTCGCTTGACCCGGCCAGACAATATAGCGGTCGATTTCTGCACGGACATCGCCTTCGGGATTGGGGATGTTGTCGAGATAATATTGAACGGCCTTCTCGCGGTCCCATTTTTTGGAATGTATGCCTGTGTCGACAACAAGCCGCGCAGCCCGAAAAATCTCCATCCCTAGCTGTCCAAATTCTTTATAGGGGTCTGTATAAAGCCCAATCTCTTTGGGAAGGGCTTCCGAGTAAAGCGCCCAACCTTCTGTGAAAGCTGTATGACCCCCGAGTGTCCGAAATTTGGGAAGTCCTTCTAGCTCTTGCGCAATCGCAATCTGCATATGATGCCCTGGAATACCTTCGTGATAGGCGAGGGCCTGCATGAGGAATTTTGGTTGGTCTTTGACGTCTTTCAAATTGATATAATAAGTCCCTGGACGAGATCCATCTAGTGCGGGTGAATTATAAAAGGCGCCAAAGGCTGTAGCTTCTCGGAAGGGTTCAACCCGTTTCACAACCATATTCGCGCGGGGCTTGGTGATGAAGAGGGAGTCTAAGCGACCCCGCATGTCATCAATAATGGCCGTGGCTTCGGCCATATAGGCAGCGCGCCCTTCATCTGTATTCGGGAAAGTAAATTTTGGGTCTGTGCGAAGGAAAGTGAAAAACGCTTTTAGTGTGCCGTCAAATCCGACGCGTTTCATAATATCACGCATCTCATCTTGAATACGCGCCACTTCTTTTAACCCGATTTCATGGATTTCGTCTGCTGTTAGCCCCGTTGTGGTGTAATGTTTCAATCGGACATTATAATAGTCTTCGCCGCTGGGTAATTTCCATGCGCCGTCATCAGCCTTGGCTTTATCCGCATGTTGGTCAAACATGGAGAGAAGAGAAATATAGGCTGGCTGCACATATGTGAGCAGCGCATCTTTTGCCTCGTTCAGCAAAGCGTCTTTTTTGTCATCCGTGGTTTCTAGTTTGTTGATTTTGGACTTAATATCAGCCCAAAGCGGACTATCTGGACCCTCATCGAAAGGCGCGCCTGTAATGACATTGCGGGAGGCTTCACTTACCTTGGCATAGACGAATTTTGGCATGGAAACACCTGCGTCAAATTGGGCTTCGGCGCGGGCTTGGGCTTGGGCTAAATAGGTCTGTGAAAGCCGTAAGCGGGCGATGTAGGACTCAGCTTCAGATACGCTTCGGACTCTGCCGTAATTTATCATAAAACTCGGCAGTCCCGTATGCGGGCCGGACATATGTGAAAAGACATAGTCTTTTTGAGCGACCTCAGCTGTGGCGAGTTGGTCTTCGACATCGACTTCGAATAAGCGAAAAGAGAGACGGCTTTGTGCGTCTAAACGATCAATATCAAACTCACGGCGCATTTCGATGAGCCAATTATTGGCGAGTGCAATTTCTTCATCAATGGCGGTTTGAGAAATATCGTCGAGCTGGCCCATGCCATCTGTCATACCCAGATACGTTCGTGACATTGGCGAGCGCGCGAGTGTTTCTTCATAGCGGGCTTTGAACCAATCGTTTAATCGCTGGCTTTCCGCGACAATCAGCTCTTCTCGGTCTGGGATATCTGCGCCGCTTCCGATACAAGATGACAGTAAGGGAGTCGCGCTAAGGGAAAGCAAGGCCGTCGCGAGCAAAATTGTCTTTTTCATGCGTAATCATCCTCTAATACGCTGCGCGGAGTGTTTCCGCATGTTATTATATGCGCTACGACATAATTTGCGCGCGTCAAACAGGGAAATCATGCCTAAGGTAACCTAATGGATGAAGTGATTCGCACAGATATTTCGCGGCCTAAGGGCAGCAGAGGGCTTTGGTTCGGTGCCAGTCTGGCACTTATTGCGCTTGTGGGTTCGCTTGGCACTGTTTGGGGCGCGCGGAACAGCCTGAGCGTTGACGCTTACATTATATTAGCTGGTATTGCGATTATTTCGCTTTTGGCCATGATGACCTTGGGTGTCATGGCGCGTGCGCGTAGCGGGACTCACCGCCTCCAATCGGTGGAAGACACTGTTTATAACAGCGCGTTTTATAATAATTTGGTGCCTAGCCTTGTTTTAAGTGAGGGAACGCCAATCCATGCCAATCGTGCTTATTTACAGCTTGCTAAGTCATTGGGTGCGGAGAGCGTAGGGGACACGCCACCTATTGTTGATCGCCTCTTTACATCTGGAGGCAATGAAGCGGCTGCGGCGATATTCCGATTGCATCATCTCTCATCTGGTATGGAGCAGGCCAAGGAGACAATTGACCTTATTACGCCGCAAGGTGATTTAATGCGCTATAATTTGCAGGTTAATCAACTGGGTCGTAAAAATACGCTCTGGCAAATTATCGAGGCGCCCCACGAAAAATCCGTCGGGCAAGATGTCTTAGCGGAAGCCCCTGTCGGACTCTTCACCACCATGAAAGATGGCAGTGTCTTAGCCACGAATGATGTATTATTGCGTTGGTTAGGTGGCGAAGAGGGTGAAATACCCGAAAAAATAACCGGATTTATAGAAGACCCGAGTGCATTACTTGATAGCCCCGCAGAGCCTGGGCGGACTGTTCGGGCAGACACACGATTGATTACACGTAAAGGTGTCGTGTCGCCAACCGTTATGGTCGCAAATTGGTATAAACTGAATAGCGGAGACGTTGTCGCGAGCGTTGCGCTGTATGGCCATTCGACGATTGCTCGCGGTGAAACTAAACAAATTGCTAGTCCCGATCTTGAGGCAAATGGCTATTCTGCCGCGCCCGTTGCTGTTCTGAAATTAGAGGGTGTTCAAGTTGGGGAAGCTAGCATTGTTTCGGCCAATTCGGCCTTTGCCAAAATGTCAGGGGGCAGGGAGGCTGTGGGTCAGTCTTTTTCTAAAGTCTTCACCGACAACCCAGCAGAGCATCAGTTCCTAAACCGTTTTATAGCGCAAACAACACCAGACGTTCCCTTTGATGCAACATTGAAAAATGAAACCGGCGGGCTGCCCGTATCCGTCTATATTGTGCATGACGTACAAAATCCGGAAGATAGCTATGCTTATCTTGTCAATGTTAGTGCGCGTAAAGTTTTGGAAGATCAGCTCGTGCAAAGCCAAAAGATGCAAGCGATTGGACAATTGGCGGCAGGCGTTGCACATGATTTCAATAATTTGTTGACGGCTATTCGTCTCAATACGGATGAGCTGTTGCAGCGTCACCCTGTCGGAGATCCGTCATATCCTGAACTTCAGAATATCAATACGACGGGCGCGCGCGCGGCGGCTTTGGTGAAGAAGCTTCTAACCTTCTCCCGCAAGGCAACGCGCCGGAAGGAACGCCTTGATGTGACTGATACGCTCTCCGATATGGTTGTGACCTTGCGCCAGACATTGGGTGAGCGGGCGCAGCTGAAAATGCTTCATGCGCGCGGGTTGCCGCCGATTATGGCCGATAAGTCGCAAATCGACACGGTTTTAATGAACCTCTGCGTGAATGCGCGAGACGCTATGGAAGAGCAGGGCGGCGGGACGATTACAATTCGGTCTTTATTATTGCCGCGCAGCGAGGTTGAAGACTCTAAGCTGACCGAGGCTTTAAACGCCATTCCGGGGGATGATTTTGTTGTCATCAGCGTCGAAGATACGGGTACGGGTATGCCCGAAGAGGTGAAGTCTAAGATATTCGAGCCTTTCTTTACAACAAAAGAACAAGGCAAAGGCACGGGGCTTGGTCTTGCGACGGTTTATGGGATTGTCCAGCAGACGGGCGGTCATTTGACGGTTGAGTCAACAGTCGGCAAAGGCACGGCTTTCAAAATTTATCTCCCCGCAGCCGGGCCAATCACCGAAGCGGAGCTTGAAGCCGCAGCAGAAAAACCAAAAGCGCCCGCCCGCCCGCCATCTGACTTGGCGGGGCAGGGGAACATCCTCTTTGTTGAAGATGAAACCTCGGTGCGCGGGATTGCCGCCAAGTCTCTGCGTAAGAAGGGATATCAAGTCACTGAGGCCGAAGACGGTGAAGAGGCGCTTGAGTTATTAGAAGGGGCAGAGACTCCATTTGATCTCATGATTTCGGACGTTGTTATGCCGGGTATGGACGGACCCGCGCTTTTAAAGGCTGGGCGTAAACTATTGGGCGATGCGCGAATCGTCTTTATCTCTGGCTATGCCGAAGAAGAATTTTCAGAGCTTTTATCGGAGGAACCCGATGTGACATTCCTGCCGAAGCCTTTTACATTTGCGGAGCTGGCCGAGAAGGTGAAGTCCGAAATTGGTGAGGTGAGCTAAGTTTTACGCCCGTAAATGGGCTGTTTTTGAAAATTGTTCTTTTTTTGTTCTTTTTACTTGAACAATGAGAACAAATGTGAAACATAATGAATAACGGCAGTCCAATTGAAGCCGTAACTACATGAACCGGCGAAGGGCTCCGCCGGCTTCTACTGGAGTTGAACTCATGGCGAGAAACAGCACACCTCTTAAAGTCGTTGAAAAAGCGACAGATAAAAACAAAAGCGCAGCACTCGATGCCGCACTCTCACAAATTGACCGTGCCTTTGGCAAAAATTCTGTGATGAAACTGGGCGATAAGTCCACAATGGATATTGAAGCGATTTCGACGGGGTCTATCGGCCTTGACGTTGCGCTCGGCATAGGCGGCTTGCCAAAAGGCCGCGTGATTGAAATTTACGGTCCGGAAAGCTCCGGTAAGACCACGTTGACATTACATGCGATTGCAGAATGTCAAAAAGCTGGCGGGGTTGCAGCCTTTATTGATGCAGAACATGCGCTTGATCCTGTTTATGCGGCCAAGCTCGGTGTGGATGTGAATGAGTTGTTGATTGCGCAGCCAGATACGGGGGAGCAAGCTCTCGAAATTGCCGACACATTGGTGCGTTCTGGCGCGGTTGATATTCTTGTTGTCGATTCTGTTGCGGCCCTGACGCCGCGCGCGGAATTAGAAGGTGATATGGGCGATAGTTTGCCGGGTCTTCAAGCGCGCCTCATGAGCCAAGCCCTGCGCAAGCTCACGGGCTCTATCTCTAAATCGGGCTGTATGGTGATTTTCATCAACCAAATTCGCATGAAGATTGGCGTGATGTATGGCTCACCAGAAACGACAACAGGCGGGAATGCGCTGAAATTCTATTCCTCTGTCCGTCTTGATATTCGCCGGATTGGCGCAATCAAATATCGGGATGAAGTTATCGGCAACCAAACCCGTGTGAAAGTTGTCAAAAACAAAGTTGCCCCGCCTTTCCGTCAGGTCGAATTTGATATTATGTATGGTGAAGGTATTTCGAAAACGGGCGAAATTATTGATCTGGGCGTCAAAGCTGAAGTTGTTGAGAAATCTGGCTCTTGGTATTCTTATGGCGATGAGCGCATTGGGCAGGGCCGTGAAAATGTGCGGAAGTTCCTTTTGGAAAATCCAGATATGGCCGATGAAATTGAGCGCAAAATCCGAATGAATGAAGGCCTCATCGAAGAAGAGCTTCTTATGCCAAAGGGTGAGCAGGTCGAAGATGACGGCGAAGCGCCGATCTTAAGTCTCGGCGCTTAGCTAGGCGGTACGGTATAAAGATTGGAAATTTGAGAGAGCTGTCCCTGACATAAACAGCTGTTTCATCCGTTTCCTCCCGACTGTCCCCCGCAGCTTTATGGGTCCCGCCATAGAGGACGGAGATTTCTAATCAAAAGAGCGCTTGGCACTGCCAGGCGCTCTTTCTATATGAGCGGTCTATATTATGAATGATCCTTATGACCTCTCTTGCTGACATACGCTCACAGTTTTTAAATTTCTTCGGAGATAATGGCCATAGGATTGCGCCTAGCTCGCCGCTTGTGCCGAATAATGATCCGACGCTTCTTTTCGTGAATGCGGGTATGGTACCGTTCAAAGATTGGTTCACGGGCGCACTGTCTCCGGATTATCCCCGTGCAACCACTTCGCAGAAATGCGTGCGGGCCGGCGGTAAGCATAATGATCTTGATAATGTGGGTTATACGGCACGCCATCACACATTTTTTGAAATGCTCGGCAATTTCAGTTTCGGCGATTATTTTAAAGCCGAGGCCATTGAGCACGCTTGGAAATTGGTCACCGAAGATTTCGGACTGCCCAAAGATAAGCTGCTTGTGACGGTCTATCATACGGATGATGTTGCCTATGATTTGTGGAAGAAGGTCGCGGGCCTTCCTGATGAGCGCATTATTCGGATTGCGACGAATGATAATTTCTGGGCCATGGGCGATACGGGGCCTTGCGGGCCTTGCTCTGAAATATTCTATGACCACGGTCCCGATATTCCGGGCGGCCCTCCCGGCTCGCCGGATGAGGACGGCGACAGATTCATTGAAATCTGGAACCTCGTTTTCATGCAATATGAGCGCCGCGCTGACGGAACGCAGATTGATTTGCCTAAGCCGTCAATTGATACGGGTATGGGATTAGAGCGCACTGCAGCCATCTTGCAGGGCAAACATGATAATTATGACACTGACCTATTCCAGACGCTGATTGGTGCCTCCGTTGAATTGACAGGTGTGAAGCCTGAGGGCGAGGCGAAATTTAGTCACCGTGTGATTGCGGACCATTTGCGCAGCTGTTCCTTCCTCATGGCGGATGGCGTCTCGCCGTCCAATGAAGGGCGGGGCTATGTGCTGCGCCGCATCATGCGCCGGGCTATGCGGCATGCCCATTTACTCGGGGCGAAAGACCCGCTGATGCACCGTTTGGTGCCAACTTTGGTCGAGGAGATGGGAGCGGCCTATTCAGAGCTTGGCCGCGCACAAGCCAATATTGAAAGCGTTTTTGAGCAAGAGGAAATCCGCTTCCGCCGTACGCTTGGCCGCGGCACGGCCCTGCTAGAAGATGCGGTTAAAGGCATGGGTGCAGGCGATAAGCTCGATGGCCGCACCGCTTTTACCCTTTATGATACTTACGGCTTCCCGCTGGATCTGACCCAAGACGCGCTCCGTGCAAAGGGGATTGAAGTTGACACAGACGGCTTTGACGCCGCCATGGAAGAACAAAAGGCGCAATCCAAAGCTGACGGCGGGAAGTTTGCTAATGCAGGCGCAGATGATTTGTTCAAAGAACTCCTAGAGGCGTCAGGCGGTACGGCGTTTACAGGATATGATGATTTAAACGCGACGCAGGACGTTATTGCTTTAGTGCAAAATGAAGGCTCTGTCTCTGAAGCCACGGATGGCGATATTATCTTCATCACCAAGGAAACGCCGTTCTATGCCGAAAGCGGCGGACAGGCGGGTGATAAGGGTGTTGCCAGTTTTGATAATGGCGCACGGATTACCATTACTGACGTTCAAAAACGCGCAGGCGATTTACACGCCCATATTGGCACGCTCTCTGGCACGGTCAAAACGGGCGATGCCGCGCATCTCTCCGTCGATGCAGATAACCGTGAGAAAACGAAACGCAATCACTCGGCGGCGCATTTGCTGCACGAAGCCCTACGCCGCGTTTTGGGCGATCATGTCGCGCAAAAAGGCCAGATGGTCGACGGTGAACGCATCCGCTTTGACATTAGTCACGGCGCAGCGATTAC
The DNA here is from genome assembly GCA_964460585.1 of uncultured Algimonas sp. Classification (GTDB taxonomy): domain Bacteria; phylum Pseudomonadota; class Alphaproteobacteria; order Caulobacterales; family Maricaulaceae; genus Litorimonas. The sequence goes on along the minus strand of CAYWSI010000018.1, from coordinate 9,827 downwards.
GCGCGAAGAACTCGCTAAAGTCGAGGATGAAGTCAATGCTGTTATTTTGCAAAATAAAGCGGCTGAAACGAAACTCATGAATCCGGATGAGGCGATTAAGGCGGGGGCCGTCGCGCTGTTCGGTGAAAAATACGGTGATGAAGTTCGCGTGCTCTCTCTCGGTGATCCACTAGATGATAGTCCTAACGCCTATTCGGTCGAGCTTTGCGGCGGCACCCATGTTGAGCGCACAGGCGATATCGCGCTGTTTAAAGTCACGAGCGAAGGCGCAGTCGCCGCTGGCATTCGCCGTGTCGAAGGCGTGACAGGCGAAGCCGCGCGTCAATACCTTGAAACCCAAGCGGGGTTCACACGCCGCGCCGCGGATCTGTTTAAAACAAAGCCCGAAGATGTTCCGTCTCGCATTGAGGCGCTGCTAGCGGAGCGTAAACAGCTAGAGAAAGCGCTGTCCGAAGCCAAGAAGCAACTCGCGCTTGGCGGCGGGGGCGGTGGAGCCTCTGGTCCAGAAGATATCAATGGCATCCAATTCTTGGGCCGCGTGTTGGACGGCGTATCCGGCAAAGATTTACGCTCCATGCTGAATGAACAAATCGCGCAGCTTGGCTCTGGCATCGTTGCCTTTGTGGCGCGCGATGGCGGCAAAGTGGCCGTGGCAGTCGCCGTTTCTGAGGATGTGCAGACCACCCATTCAGCCTCTGATTTGGTCAATAAGGGTGCGGCAGAAGTTGGCGGTCGCGGCGGGGGTAAACCCGGTATGGCGCAAGCTGGCGGCTCTCAGCCAGAGAATGCGGATGCGGCGCTTGACGCCATTAAAGCGGCGGTCAGTGGATAAGCCGCTTTATATTGATAAGCGCTTTTCGGTGCCGCCCCATGCGGTTCAAACATCGGCTATTCGGGCCTCCGGTCCGGGCGGCCAATCGGTGAATAAAACAAATTCAGCGGTACAGCTCCGCTGTGATCTAAACGCCTTTCATATCAATGAGACTTATCGCCAGCGGATTGCGCGCTTTCGCGACAACCGAATAACGGATGATTTTATCGTCATTATCAAAGCGCAAACCCACCGTAGCCAAGCGCGCAATTTGGAAGACGCGATGCTTCGCCTGCAATCGCTTTTGCGCAAAGCCGTTTATGTCGACCCGCCCCGCGTCAAATCACGCCCCAGCTATAGCAGCCAAAAACGCGCCGTAAAAAAGCAAAAGCGTCGAAGCGAAATAAAGGGGCTACGCGGTAAGGTTCGGGATTGGTAAGGCCCTTAATCGTCGGTGTCGCTGTTAGGATAAAGGTTGGAAACACATATATTAGGTAACCCTATGGTAAAAAATATGATATTTGGGTCTTGCCAGTGCGGCGCTGTGAAATTGGCGGTAAAGACTGACAAGCTTGTGTCTTACATTTGCCATTGTTTGGAATGCAAAAAACAATCCGCATCTACATTTGCAATCTCAGTTCCCTTAGTGAAAGATCATGTGAATATTGCGGGTCATTTGGGTGTTTATGACCGCTCCGCAAAAAGCGGCGCAATGACCTCTTGCTATTTTTGCTCAACCTGTGGGTCGCGAATTTATCATCAATCTAACCGCTCTCCCGATATGATAACCTTGAAAGGTGGGGTGTTAGACGGGGTCGAGAACTTAGAGCCCGTTGCCCATTTATGGGTGAAGCGAAAAGCGGCTTGGGTCCAAATACCGCCAGAAATCGAGACGTATGACGAACAGCCTGTTAATCTGAGAGTGTGGAGAGACGGCCTTCTCTCAAAGGCGACGCAGTAAGGCTCGGGATTGGTGAGCTAGATGCTCAAATCCATTAAATTATAATCCCGTAAAGCCGCTTGCGCCTCGGCATTATAGGCGAAGGTTTTTTGCGCCGCGGCTTGGGGTGCGTAGCTATAGGGTGTTTCCTGCGGGAAGCGCTGCTTTCGAGCTTCAATAGCGAGGCCAATCACTTGCGAGCGTTCTTCAATAAAGGCCTCATCAAATGTTGCAGCCTCGGCATGTATGCCCGCGCCGTGCACATCGAGGATGGAAGATTTTCGGTTAAATCCAAAATTTGCCGTCACACGGGTCTCAAACCCCGTATTCGCGAATGAGCCGTGAACAATTTGGCGATTATTGATGACGACGTCCCCGGGATTGCAAATAAGAGGCACGGCTTGCGGTAGACGTTCTGTGCCCGCCTCCGCAACAAGCTTTACGATGTCTGCGCGGGCTTCTTTATGCGTCCCCGGAATAACCCAAACGCCATTGACGGCGGTGCTGCCATAGATTTGTCCCATGAAATTAAAGCCGTGAATGTCTTCGTTGAAATCAGGGCTGTCCCAATGTGTATCTCCGTCCTGATGCCATGAGACGGCCGCGCCGAGCCCCGCATCTTTGATAAATAAGCCCTCATGAAAAGGCACGAAGTCTTTGCCGTGAACAGCTTCTGCCATTTTGAGAAGTCCGGGATGGGCATAGAGCCGCAAACAGGCGGGCGAAAATTGCAATGACCCCGCCAAATACATGGGCGCGGCGACGGGGGCGTTATTCTTGGGTTTGGGCTCGAAGAGTTTCACCTGATGACGTCCATTCGCCATATCTGTTCCGCCTAGCGGGTCGGATAAGGGCCGCGCCCATTGCAGTGTGGGCGCTTTGTTTTGAGAGCCTAATGCGGGGCGTCCCTGCGCGTCCGTCTCTGCGCCCATATATTTCGGGAAGTTGGATCTCATGGCGGCAAGGTCGTTTTCAATATCGGCGAGTTCTTCTTCGCTAATGACATTTTCAAAGATATAAAATCCGAATTCAGAATAGGCGTCTAGGATATCGGAATGGATGTTTCCGTCCTTATCGAATTTCAAAGGACCGCGATTAGGCAGGGCGAGGGCACGTTTCTGCCCCTCTACCATATAGTGACGAACCTTATCTGCATCTTCGCCGTAATGCGCGGCGCAGGCTTCAATGGATGCGCGACTGTCGATTGCCATCGTCAATTCCTTCTGTTTGGGTGAGGGTAGGAGCAATTCTACGGTTTGGCAAATTCATGAATTTTTGCCGCCCATGCAAAAACTAATATTGAGTAATGTGCATGAATGTGCACATATGCATGTATGAAACAAGACAATCAACCACAATCAGACGCGCATAAAGCTATGGCAGAGGCCGCGATTGGGGTCTTGGATACGCGGTTTTTGAAGGCGCTTACGGATGTAACGCGGGTGCAAATCGTTAAAAAACTCATTTTACTCGGGACATCTGATGTCGGCACAATTGCGGCGGGGCTCTCGCAGGACCGCTCTGTCATTTCGCGCCATCTGGGAACCTTGGAGCAGGCGCGGATTACGCGCTCGCGCAAAGTCGGTCGCCGCGTCTTTCATTCGATTGATGGCCCTTATGTCGTCGAGAAAGTTGCGCTGATATTAGAAGCGCTTGGTCCCATGGCTGAGCTATGCGTTCCCTTTCAACATATGGACGATGGAGCCGCTGCATGACGAGTTTTGCGGGAACAGCCCAAGGTGGGGCGGAGATTATCTATACGGACCGGAAACGGCACATGTATTGGCTTGTCATAATCCCGGCCATGGTCTCATTTTCTTCTATTTGGCTTTATTTTGCCTTAGATAAAAACCCACTGGTGACGCTGATACCGATGTTGTTCTTCTATATATTTACGCCGATGATGGATGCTATCATGGGGGAGGACCCGCATAATCCGCCAGAGGAAGTCGTCGATGCGATGACGGCGGATAATTATTATCGCTTCACTGTCCATTTCATGGTCTTTGTCGCGATAGCTTTATTTCTGGCTTATGTTGTCTTTGTTGGTACGCAGGATTTACCGTGGTGGGCGATTTTTGCGCTCATCATTGGGGTGGGCGCGAATAGCGGCGGCGTCATGGTTATGACCCATGAGCTGGGTCATAAGGCCAATAAAACGGACCGCTTAACGGCAAAAATCGGGAATATGCTCATGGGCTATGGGCATTTTAATATAGAGCATAATAAAGGCCATCACACATGGGTGGCGACCCCCGAAGACCCCGCTAGCTCGCGCATGGGCGAAAGTTTCTACAGCTTTATGGTCCGCGAACTGACCGGCACATTTAAGCGCGGCATTGGATATGAAAAGGACCGTCTCGCAAAAAAAGGAAAGGGGTTTTGGTCCCTTCAGAATGATGTCCTGCAAGTCTATGCGGTGACATTGGCGATGACGGGTTTATTCACGGTATTATTTGGACCTGCTATTCTGCTATTCCTCATTCCGCATCATTTCCTCGCATGGCTTGCGCTCACCCAAGCCAATTATGTGGAGCATTACGGATTATTGCGCGAGAAAAAAGCAAATGGGAAATATGAGCGGTGCCAGCCCCATCATAGTTGGAATACGAACCACACCTATTCAAACTTGCTGTCATTTCACTTGCAACGTCATTCCGATCATCATGCTTTTCCGCAGCGGGCCTATCAGGTCCTGCGGGATTATGAGGATGTTCCCAAGCTGCCGACGGGCTATCCGGGGTGTTTTGCGATGGCCTTCTTTCCGCCGCTTTGGTTCAAGGTCATGGATAAGCGCGTGATGGAATGGTCCGGCGGTGATTTGTCTAAAGTCAATGTCCATGAGCCTGCGAGGGCGCGGATAATGGCGCGGTGGCAAGGTGTTTAAATACCCAAAATAAGCTCTCAATTTATGATAAAATACTCGTATAAATTGTAAATTAGCCAAATATTAATTATAATCCTTCTCAATAGGTGAACCACTTTTACTTATAGTTGCAGGGATATGTTTTCTCATACGCGAAAATTTCCCGAGCTTATCGGTTCAGATAGTCATCAAAGTGAGTATTTGACAGACCGCCGGAATGCGCAGCGTTTGCTGGCCCTGTCGAGCTTGATTATTCCAGCAAGCTTTCTCTTGCTCTATTTGATCGCGCCCACGGCGAGTGATTTGAGCTCCAATCCGTTGGTGCTGATTATTTCGATCATCATTGTTGCCCAAGCCGCGATACGCCTCTGCATCAATTGGAAAAAAGCGCTCAATGACCGCTATCAATTTGTTTGCGTATTATTAGATTTCTTCGGCCTGTCACTCATATTGCTTGCTTATGCGATTACCTATGAGGTGCCGTTTTCCGCCGCTTTGAAGTCCCCAACGGCGGATGTCTTTTTTATCTTCCTCGCGTCCAGAATTGTTTTGTTCAATCGGTCTATCCTCATAAAAACGGGTTTAGTCGCGATTATTAGCTGGATTTGCTTAGTGGGGATTGCAGTTTGGGATCCGAGTTTTGCTGGTCGAACCTCGAGTTTTACGGAATATCTGACGAGTTATAAGGTATTGCTCGGCGCCGAAGTTGAGAGAATATTGCAATTCGGTCTCATAACGGGGGTACTACTCATCTTTCTAGAAGGCATTCGGATTGATGCGCCGACGGGCTTTCACAGACGTTTATTTTTTCTGGGCACCCTCTCTCGCTTTCTCATTTCAAATAAAAGCACCTCGGCGGATACGACTTTCGCTTTTGTCGAGGTGCGGGCCAAAAATATCGCGGATGTCGATAGTGTTTATAATCGGGCTTTAAAGCTGATTCCGAAACTCCCCGTGCTCAGGAACATGAAAGTGGCTGTTATTGGCCGGCTCTCTGACCAAAGCGCGGGGCTGTCCATCGAATATCCAAAGGGCGCATATGAGCTCCGAGAGATTTTGGAGCGGATACATGAGGAACTAAGTTCGCAGGTCACGCGTAAACTAGCCAGTAATGCGCCAACCCTCATCGTTGCGGGATGTCGGATAGACCCAAAAATATCCGCTAATCGGCATTTAAGATATACGGATGCCGCCATTAGAGAGGCCATTGCCTCTGGCCAGAACAGCCTCGAATTTGGCGAAGATTTATTGGCGAAAATAGAAAATAAGCAATTCATAGAACGCGCGATTAAATTGGGTCTCGAAAAGAAAAAACTATCTGTCGCCTACCAACCCATCATGGATTTGATGACAGATAAGCCCATTGGTTTTGAAGCGCTCATCCGCTTAAAGGATGAAAATAATAACCCGATTTCGCCGGGTGTATTTATTCCCATCGCCGAAACAACGGGCTTGATTGATGATGTCACAGATTATCTCTGCGAGACAATCGCGTTAGAAGCGCCTGAATTATCCGCAATATTCGAAGGCCACGCGGTCAAACCCTATATCAATATCAACATATCGCCGAACCAAATCAATGATGTCGACCGGATTTTGCGGGCGCTAAAACGGGCCGAAGATGGCGGGGTGAAAATCAATGTTGAGATTACAGAATCGACCGTATGTGATGATGATGTCGCGGGGCGCGCTTTTGAGCGACTCCGGCAGGAAGGCTATCTCATCGCGATTGATGATTTCGGGACGGGCTATTCCTCTTTACAGCGCCTTGAAACCTTGAAATTTTCAACCTTGAAAATCGACCAAAGTTTCGTCACCAATATTGGAAATCGGGAGACACATGATTTCTTAAGCGCGGTGATAAATCTCTCGCGCGTCACGGCGCAATATACAATTGTTGAAGGCGTCGAAACTTTGGAGCAAAAAATACTGCTGATGAAAATGGGCGTGCGATATTGCCAAGGCTATTATTGGACCCGCCCGGTCAGCATGGACGGCCTCAGCCAATATCTATCCGAGAGTTTTGGATATAAAAAATTGCCACAGAGGCGCGTGGGCCATATTGGGTTTGGCTAACAAAAGCCTGTAGGATATTAGCACTTATTTCTCAACATTGACCCTGATAAACGACTTGCACAAATCACAATCGCGCATTACTAGGCCCTCAACTCACGCGGCCCCTGATTGGCGGTCGCTTTTTTGATGCCCGCGCTGTTAGGCGCAAGACACATAATTTGGAGGCTAGAATGGCTGTTCCTAAGAGTAAGATTTCAAATTCACGCCGCGGTATGCGCCGCGCGCATGATTCCCTGACAGCAGTGAATTACGTTGAAGACAAAGACAGCGGAGAGCTGCGTCGTCAACATCACATCGACCTGAAAACAGGCATGTATAAGGGCCGTCAGGTTCTGACCCCAAAAGACTAATCGCACACCCCTAATATATCGGAGCCTCCCATGGTTGAAATTGAAACAGTTTTCGCCAGGGAAATCCTGGACAGTCGCGGTAATCCCACACTTGAAGTCGACATTACACTCAGTGACGGCGCATTTGGGCGTGCCGCTGTGCCGTCAGGTGCCTCGACAGGCGCCCATGAAGCGGTAGAGCTTCGCGATGGCGATAAGAAACGCTATCTCGGTAAAGGCGTTCGTCAAGCTGTTCTCAACGTCAATACAGAAATCGCCGATGAGATCGAAGGTCTCGACGCGGAAAATCAACGCGGCATCGACGCCATTCTCATCGCGCTAGACGGGACAGAGAATAAGGGCCGCCTCGGCGCGAATGCTATGCTCGGCGTCTCGCTCGCGCTGGCCAAGGCCGTGGCCGACTCGCAGCAAGTTCCGCTTTACCGCTATGTCGGCGGTGCAAATGCTCATGTTCTGCCTGTGCCGATGATGAATATCATCAATGGCGGCGAACATGCGGATAACCCCATTGATGTGCAAGAATTCATGGTCATGCCGGTTGGCGCAGAGAGTTTTTCTGAGGCTCTTAGATGCGGCGCGGAAATCTTCCATGCGCTGAAGAAAAAACTCAAAGGTGATGGCCATAATACAAATGTCGGGGATGAAGGCGGTTTTGCCCCTAACCTTGATGGCTCCAAACATGCGCTCGACTACATTATGGCGGCGATTAAAGCGGCGGGTTACAAACCAGGTAAAGATGTTTTCCTTGCCTTAGATGTGGCCTCAACTGAGTTTTACAAAAAGGGCAAATATGAGCTGAAAGGTGAGGGCAAATCCCTGACATCTAAGCAGTTTGTCGATTACCTCGAAGACCTCGTGGATAACTATCCAATCATCTCAATTGAAGATGGTATGGATGAAGATGATTGGGATGGTTGGGTCGCGTTGAATGAGCGGGTTGGCGGGAAATGCCAACTCGTCGGGGATGATCTCTTCGTGACAAATCCGAAGCGGTTGAAAAAAGGTATTGAGATTGGAGCGGCCAACTCAATTCTCGTGAAAGTCAATCAGATTGGGACTTTGTCAGAAACGCTAAAGGCCGTTGATATGGCTCACCGCGCTGGATTTACAGCCGTTATGTCTCACCGCTCTGGTGAAACCTCTGACACAACCATTGCAGATCTTGCGGTCGCGACAAATTGCGGACAGATAAAGACGGGTTCACTCGCGCGCTCTGACCGGCTCGCGAAATATAACCAGCTCTTGCGCATTGAAGAACAGCTGGGCGAAATGGCTGTCTATGCAGGCCGTAGCGTGATGCCAAAAGGTCGGTAGACTGCGCAATTGAGCAGGAAAAGCGGCGGGTGGTTAACCCATAACTAACCATAATCCGTCACAAGGGCCGTTATGTTTAGGGCCCCCAAAATAGACTTAAAGCGCCGCGCACCCGCGCTGGGTTTGATTGCACTTTATGCCTATCTGGCCTTCCATGCTTTTTCTGGCTCTCAAGGCGTCTTATCATGGGTGAGTTACACCGATGACGCCAAACAGTTGCGGAAAAAGTTGACAGTGGTTCAAGCGCGTCATGAGGCGCTTAAAACGCAAGTCGATGCCCTGTCGAATGACGGGCTGGACCTTGACGCACTAGAGATTGCAGTGCGGCGGGATTTGTATGTTTCGGGCGCGAATGAAATGACGATTTGGCTTGACCCTTAGGGCCGAACTGTCGAAAAGCATCCCCTATTAAAATGTGTTTATTTCATATGTGAAATAAGGGATGGAAATGGCAAAAAAACCTTCGAAAAAATCTGGACCTAAGACGAATAAGCCCAAGACGAATAAGAAGGAAATGCTCGGCTATTATCGAGACATGCTGCTTATCCGCCGGTTTGAGGAAAAAGCGGGTCAACTCTACGGAATGGGTCATATCGCAGGGTTCTGCCATCTTTATATTGGTCAAGAAGCTGTCGTGACGGGGTGCCGCGCCGCCATGAAGGATGGCGACCAGATGATTACGGGTTACCGCGATCATGCGCATATGCTCGCTTGCGGTATGGAAAGCCGCGGCATCATGGCTGAGTTAACAGGCCGTGAAGGCGGTTTGTCGCGCGGCAAGGGCGGGTCCATGCATATGTTCAGCACGGAACAGCATTTCTACGGCGGTCACGGTATTGTCGGCGCGCAAGTCTCGCTAGGCGCAGGTCTTGGCTTTGCCAATAAATATCTGAACAATGGGTCTGTCAGCTTGGCTTTCTTCGGGGACGGCGCGTCTAACCAAGGCCAAGTCTATGAATCCTTTAACATGTCAAAGCTTTGGGACCTGCCTGTCGTCTTCATCATTGAGAACAATGAATATGCGATGGGAACCTCTGTTGAGCGCTCTTCTGCTGAAACAGAACTTTATAAGCGCGGTATCAGTTTTGAAATCGAAGGTATGCAAGTCGACGGTATGGATGTTTTGGCCGTACGCGATGCCGCTGCGAAAGCCATCAAACATGCACGTTCTGGAAAAGGTCCAATGATTTTGGAGATGAAGACCTACCGCTATCGCGGTCACTCAATGTCTGATCCTGCGAAATATCGTTCGCGCGATGAGGTCACGAAAACCCGATCCGAGAGCGACCCGATTGATCATGCGCGTGACATCTTAATCGCAAAAAAATGGGCAGATGAAGCGGCGCTCAAGGCTATCGACAAAGAGATTAAAGAGATTGTCAAAGACGCGGCTGATTTCTCCCTAGAAAGTCCTGAACCTCATCCCGATGAGCTTTGGACAGATGTTTTATTGCCGGTGGAGGGCTAAAC
>CAYWSI010000017.1:0-21339 GCA_964460585.1 uncultured Algimonas sp. | reverse complement strand
CGTCGTCAACGGCCCCGGCGAAGCCATGTTCACCGACATCGGCTTTACGGGCGGCAGCGCCGGCTATGGCATGATGTATCACGCCGGGAAAAAAACCGGAAAGACCGATAATGACGTCATGGTCGACGATATCGTCGCGGCGGTTGAAGAACGGGCGGAGCGGCTGGTGGAGCAGGCTGAGGCTGCGGAGTAGGCTTGGCTAAGTCCAGACTAGAATTTATCTTTGATGTAGTTGTTGTAAAAAGAGCCCTTTGAACTTGCCGCTAGAAAGTCTTCGTAGAGGCTTTTCGGAAAGTTCTTATAATCGTAATCGCCTGACTTAAATGAAATAGTGAGAGTTGAGCTGTTTTCGTCATATTCAATGTGGCTAAACGCGGATGAGTTCACGGCGGGCATATTACAAGTCCTTCACAGTGTTGGCGGCATTGGGGGCAATCAAAACAAAAAACTAGATCATTACAGTTATTTAATTTGAATACTGTTTGTTCAGAGCAATTGTTTGCCCGGCAGCGAATACATCAACTATATTGATTGCGTCCACGCAAGCATTGACAATGTCAGATTCCACAAAAGAGATGTCCAAATAATTAACTGTATGGCTCAACTGATTGATAAGTGAGCTCTTAATTTCGATTCCATGTTTTTCTGCCGCAAATGTCAAAAAGGCTGTAAGGCTATCTTGGTCATTTTGGCAAAACCTCCATATTCCTTCTATTACTGATCGTATGGAGTTAGGGGTTTGGAAGTCTGGAGGATTAGTTCCATTTGCAACCAGATAAACAGTTTTCAAATGGGAACTATGTGGTGATAAGAAATCTGATTGTTTTCGTAAGTGATGCTGTGGCCCTTCAGACGAAAGTTCAAAGTGACTGCCATTTTTGACGACATTATTGCCTGCAATCACATTAAAAAAATAGTCATTGTGTGTAAGGATTAGTTTTCTGGGACGTCTTCCTATCGTCGAGGAAACATGGATTTCTCCATCGTGGATTCTGATTCCTTTAAGTAAACTGGTGACACTGAAAATATAATTATTTGAGAGAGAAGTCATCGGGTCATCAATAATCAAGAAAATCTTTTCATAATCCGAGACAGTTTCAACAAGAAGATGCATTTGAGCAATGAAATAACAAAAAGCTATTACAGATTTTTCGCCATCACTGAATGTGGCATTCCCTCCTCGCCCAATTTCGCTTTCCCCCAGACGAATTGTAAATTCTTCGGCATTAAATGTGTATTTTTCACCAAACATGTAGTAGATTAATTTGCTAAATGTGTCGGCAACTTTTAGCTTTGCAGCAACCGTGTTGCCTGATGTTAAAGTTAGTTTGGAGACTTCTTCGTTTAGGTCCGACTCCTTTTTTTCTAACGCGATATAGTTTTCTATATCAGCAGCTTTGAATTCAGTTATTTTATGTAAAAGTGCTTTGCATGCGTTGTTCTGTAGTTTGAGTCTTTCTTTTGATTTGTTATCTATAGTCTTCTTTAAATCAGCAATTTTGAGGTTGTTGACTCTAATGATTTCATTAATATTTTCAAATAGAGTTGATATCTCAGATTGATTTAGAGGTGAGACTTTTTGTGTTAAATCCTCGCTTTTTTTCTGCAACAATCCGATAAAAAGGTTCACTTTTTCGATGGCAGAATTTGCTACTTCTTCAGGGGATTTGAGACTTGAATTTTTAGTGCTGGGAAAGAAGTTTGATGTCGTTAAGTATTCGGCATTGCGCTCGTTGTGAGTTGCTATAATTTTAGATATTTGGGTTGATAATTCTCTCAACTTTTCTTTCTGAGCTTTTAGGAAGCGTTGAGTTGTAACCGTTTTGTCATTCAAATACGCTCCGTAAAGTGCAAAGAGTTCTTGTGCCTCGTTTGAGAGTGATTGCTTGCACAAATAGCAAAATTTTTCATCAGTGTAATCGACCCCAATTTGGAAAAAATCAGAGTTTTGAGAGAAATCCGCTCTTATCGAATCAAAAGCTTCTTGATTTACAAAAGCGGTTTCTAGGACCTCATTGATTTTCGAAAGATCATAAGGAACGATTATTTCATCTATTGGCGAAGGAGGTGAGAGGTCGTCTGGCGCTTGTGAAAGCACATCGAACTTCGTTTTGAGAGAATCTAAGCTCTCCTCATTAACTTCTTTCAGAGGCGGGCTAAATATTTGACTTGGAGATAGCTGTTTGAATGCCCCCAAATTATTCCGGATTGAAAAATGACTCTGAAGTTCAGTTTTTTGCGAAGTAAATAAGGATTGTATGTCCTCCCATAACAGGTCCTTATTTTCTCGAGTAGTTTGAAGGACAGCATCGAGTTCATCTAATTCCGCGTTTTCAATTCCCACAATAATCTCATGGTCAATGTCTCCGTCAATATCGTTGTACCCCCTTGTCCGTAATTCTTGATCAACGAAATCAGATGTAAATACATGAAATTTTGTGTTTTCATCGCGTTTTATATTGACGTCTTTGTCGGCCTTTAGTTGGATTTCGAGAATTGAATCTTCGCCTTTTCCAAACTCAAAAAAGCCCAAATTATCTGTAGCTTCTTGAGAGTTTAATGAATCATGTAATGCTTCCGTACTCATTATCTGCGAAGTTTTTTCGCTTCGGAAGGCCCTAGACAAAAAAGACTTTCCGATACCATTCGTAGCAAAAATGATATTCTGTGGGTTTTTTGTCAGCGAGCAATCCAGTTTTATAATAGGTCCTATGTTTTTTGCTTTGATCCAGTAGGCGTTATTTGAGGTGGCGTTCATATCATGCACACTTACTGGTTTATTTCTTTTGTCAATCTTAGTTTTACAGAAATCTGGGTGTAGAGTTTCGTTTGTGCGACGATCGATACTTGTCCCTGTTTTAAGTCCATGTAAGAAGCTATGAAAGTGCGGACTTTCAACCACTTATAAAAAATCCAAAAAACATAATCCCCGACTCCCCATTTATGCCGCATATTTAATGCGTTCTCTCAAACACGGGACAGGCATTCGTACGTAGTCTGTGTGGTGTTTCTTTGAGGGACCGCACTGGTGCATTTATCCTTCGGGTCATTGCACTAGCTGGTTTGAGGGACGGTGTGTCTAGGTGGGTTTGGTAGCGCAAATCTATCGGGGCCGTATAGCGTGTGCCTGACGGGGCGGAACCCCCGCAGTTCAGTAAGGCCGTTATGCGTAACGCACCGCCGCAGGGCCGTGTATTTGGCGTAAGCTATTTACACATCGGCTTTCGCGTAAAACATTTTTTCTTTCGGTACTCCGTCGTGAGGGCCGACCCTGCGGGCTGTCCTTTTTTCGGAAGGCGTCGCCGCCTACTTGCAAGTGAAGGCTGCTACACATGTTGAAACCCTAGTTTCAACGGGGCAGTGAACGAACCCGCTTGCCTGCGTCTCATCCCTCCAAATATACCGCGAAAAGCTGAGTCATTTCGGGAAAAATTTGGTGGCCCATGTTTGACGATGGACCACCTGGGGGCTTCCCTGGAGGGGAAGCAGAGCCCCTGAAAAAGCGGCTAGATTAGCGGGGGGCCGCCATCAGAGTATGCGATTCTGAACGCCTTCATAATGCGAATTTAGATGAACCTAATATGAATTTACCAAAAAGGTTACATTCATCTCGCGTACAGTTTGAAAATTCTAGGTCCGGCGTTTCATTTAAACATTTAGCTAGATTTAGGATCGACTTAATGACTCATGTTAAACTCTCTCTAATCGCGGGTCTCGCGGTTACAACTCTCTTAGCGGCGCCCACATTTGCACAAGATAATGGATGGTCCGGCGAGGCCTCTCTGACAGGCTCTCGAACAACAGGGAACACAGAGACGACAGATGTGGGTCTTGGAATCAAGCTCAATAAGGAAGGCACAACTTGGAGCCACCAATTCCGTGGGACCGCTGATTTCGGCCGCGTCTCGGGTGAAAATAATAAAGAACGCTATACGATTGGCTACCAAATCAACCGCAATATCACCGATCGCCTCTATGTCTTTGGCAATGGCGATTATTACCGCGATGAATTTGGCGCCTTTGAAGACGGGTATTTTATCGGCGGCGGTGCGGGCTATAAGGTCATTCTTCCGGCGCCCCTCGGTTGGGATATTGAAGGTGGCCCGGGTTACCGTTCGCAGCAACCTGCACCCGCAGCAGGCCTAACGCCGGCTGAGATTGCGATTCTCGAAACGGATGGGTCTTTGGACCGCCAGAATGAGTTTGCGCTGCGCGGCGCCTCTAAATTGACTTATGATTTCAATGAGTTGGTCTCATTCTATAATAATAGTGAAGTGATTTGGTCCAGCAGCGATACTTATCTCTGGAATGAGTTTGGTCTCACTGCGAAGCTCTGGGAAAATCTCGCCGCGCGCGCCTCTTACCGCGTGGATCACCATACGGATGTCCTGCCGGGAACAGAGAGAACCGATACGATTACGCGCTTTGGAGTTGTCTATACGGTTCAATAGGCGGAGCAATTCCTTAAGGCCCTTTGCGGCTTTATTCTAACATCCACGCGGTAGGTTCGCTCGCCGCGTAAAATCAGCTTAAAATCCGTGCATTTACGGCGCGAATCCTATACGAATCAGTCAACTGACTCGCAGGATTTTTTTTATGGCTGACCCCGCCGCACAAACCGCCGCTTCTACCCCAGCTTATGGGGCTGATTCGATCAAGGTTTTGAAAGGCCTCGATGCCGTCCGTAAACGCCCGGGCATGTATATTGGCGACACGGATGACGGTTCTGGCCTGCATCATATGGTCTATGAGGTGGTCGATAATTCTATCGATGAGAGCCTCGCCGGACATGCCGACCGTGTTGAGGTTGTTTTGCATCCAGACGGGTCTTGCTCCGTCAGCGATAATGGCCGCGGTATTCCCGTCGCCATGCATACGGAAGAAGGCATCTCCGCCGCCGAAGTCATCATGACCCAGCTCCATGCGGGCGGGAAATTTGACCAAAACTCCTATAAGGTCTCAGGCGGCCTCCACGGGGTGGGGGTCTCTGTCGTCAACGCTCTGTCTGTGTCTTTGCAGCTGACAATCTGGCGCGACGGGAAAGAACATTGGATGGAGTTTAAACATGGCGACTCCCTCGCGCCGCTGAAAGTCGTTGGCGACGCCCCGCAAGATAGCCGCCGCGATGGCAGCACGAAAGTCCTGACGGGGACAAAGGTGCGCTTCCTGCCGTCGGAAGAAACTTTCACAATGGTCGAATTTGACCGCGGAACTTTAGAACGCCGCTTGCGGGAGTTGGCCTTCCTGAACTCAGGCGTGATGATTATCCTCACGGATGAACGCCCCGAAGAACCCATTGTGACAGAGCTTTATTATGAAGGCGGCATCGAAGCCTTTGTCCGCCATCTCGACGCCAATAAAACGCCCATCCTTCAGGGGCCGATTAATGTCCATGCCGAGAAAGACGGGATTACCGTCGATGCCGCTATGTGGTGGAATGATGGTTATCATGAGAACGTCCGCTGTTTCACAAATAACATCCCGCAGCGCGACGGCGGCACCCATTTGGCAGGCTTCCGCGGCGCGCTTACACGGACGATAAATACTTACGCCCAAGGGATGGCGAAGAAGAATGATAAGGTGAAACTCTCGGGCGATGATGCGCGCGAAGGCCTGACCTGTGTGTTGTCAGTCAAAGTGCCTGACCCAAAATTTTCATCCCAGACCAAAGATAAACTCGTCAGTTCCGAAGTGCGCCCTGTTGTCGAGAGCGCAATGAATGAAGCCCTTGGCGAATGGTTCGAAGAACATCCGCAAGAAGCTAAGATGATTGTGCAGAAAATCGCTGAAGCTGCGGCCGCGCGCGAAGCGGCGCGAAAGGCGCGCGATTTAACGCGGAAGAAAAGCTCATTGGATGTGGCGTCCTTGCCCGGCAAACTTGCGGATTGCCAAGAACGCGATCCGGCGCTTTCTGAAATCTTCATCGTGGAGGGGGATTCTGCGGGGGGCTCCGCCAAACAAGCGCGGGACCGTCACAATCAAGCGATTTTGCCGCTCAAAGGAAAAATCCTGAATGTCGAGCGCGCGCGGTTTGACCGCATGCTCTCCAGCCAAGAAATCGGCACACTGATTACGGCGCTAGGCACAGGCATTGGCCGTGAAGACTTTGATGCGGATAAAGCGCGCTATCATAAGATTGTCATTATGACGGACGCCGATGTGGACGGCGCGC
The DNA here is from genome assembly GCA_964460585.1 of uncultured Algimonas sp. Classification (GTDB taxonomy): domain Bacteria; phylum Pseudomonadota; class Alphaproteobacteria; order Caulobacterales; family Maricaulaceae; genus Litorimonas. The sequence continues at coordinate 15,167 of CAYWSI010000017.1, read as the reverse complement.
ATATTCGTACGCTGCTGCTCACATTTTTCTATCGCCAAATGCCAGAGCTAATTGAGCGCGGTTATCTCTACATTGCACAGCCGCCGCTCTATAAAGTCGAGCGCGGGAAAAATACGCAATATATTAAAGACCAAGCCGAACTGGATGAATATCTCATCGATGCAGGCTCGCGTGAGGCGACGCTGACCCTCGATGATGGGGCCGTCATTGCGGGCGAAGATTTGAAACGCGTTGCGCGTGAAGCCCTCGCCGTGCAGCAAATCCTCAACCGGATGAAACACCGCGCGCCAGACAGTGCGATTGCGCAAATCGCGATCTCTGGCATTTTGGACGTCGAGGAACATCCAGACTTAATTGCTGGCGCTGTTGCGCGTTTGGACCTCATTGCTGATGAAGGCGAAGATGGCTGGAGCGGACGTTATGATGATGACGGCGCGCTTGTTTTTGAACGCGACGTACGCGGCGTCATGGACCGCATTACGATGCGTCCAAGTTTCCGCGATAGCTCCGACGCCCGGCGCTTGCAAAAGCTCGCGCCTTCATTGGGAGAGACCTATGCAGGGACCGCCAGTTTCCGCCGCGGTGAGGCTGACGCGATTGATGTCTCAGGCCCCGCGCAATTGCTCGAGGTGATTTTTGAAGGCGGGCGTAAGGGCTTTAAAATCCAGCGCTATAAGGGATTGGGCGAAATGAACCCAGACCAGCTTTGGGAGACAACATTGGATTCAAATGCGCGTTCGCTGTTGCAAGTCAAAGTCGAAGCGGCAGATGTCACGGATGATCTGTTCACCAAGCTCATGGGCGACGTCGTTGAACCGCGCCGCGAATTTATCATCAATAATGCGCTGGATGCGGAAGTTGATAGCTAATGGGGTTTAGCCGTCAAAAATCGCGATAGATTGCATGCCTTCGACGACGAGCTCGCCGTCCGTATTCCAAATGCGCATGACCTGACTTGAATATCCACCTCCGGCTGCGGTGAGGCGAGCTTCGATGTGCCACCAACCGTCTTCCGTTTGCGGATTATCTGTGAGCAGGTTGAACATCCAGCTCATAGAGCTGATGGGTACTATTTCCCGCATGAGCGGTATGGCGGCAGGCGGTAGTACGTCCCCGATACAGAGTAAGGATTCGAGCCCTGTTCGTGAGGCAGGGTCTTTGTGCCTAGACCAAGTCCGAATATAGCCTTCCTTACCCATCATGGGCCGTGCCCCCGCGACAAGCCGTGTGTCAAAATTATGAAAAAACTGCGGAACCATGCCAGCGGCAAGTTCAGGTATGAGCCGTTCCGCCGCGTCTAGCGCTATGGCGGGCGGGGCAGGAAATTCGACGTTGAGTTTAGAGCTTCGTGCTGCGCCAAATAGAAAATCTGCGCGGCCAACGACTGTCTCTCCAACATGCGCGGCGGCGCTGATATTTGTGACATTGCGGCCACGGCGTTCCAAATTGGCCGTCAAAAGCGGGTCGTCCGTGACAGGACCGACGAAATTTATGAGCGCAGAGCGTAAAGGTGGAAGCTCGTCAAATTTCTCCGATGCGGCTGCGAGCATCAAGGCCGCAGTTACGCCCCCATAAGCGGTGCGGCCTTGCTTCCAATTGGCAGGAATATGGGCGCGAAACCCTCCGCCGTCTCTTTGCATTGATGCCCTGATACTGGACCATCCTGGTAATTTATCCATCACCGCAATCTCTCCGCGTCTATTTATTCATATGTGCCGAGTTTTGCGGGTTTGAACAAGAGATTAGCTTTGAGTGCGCCCTATGCAGGAATGGAAGATGAGGGAATTACCTGCGCAGAGTCGACTTGACATAGTTAGTCGCGCGGTGACTGTAAGCCTATGACGAAAATCGTAATATTAGGCGCAGGCTCTATAGGCTGCTGGATTGGCGGGCATTTGATAGCGGGCGGCGCGCAAGTGACGCTCATTGGCCGCGAAAGATATGCTGCGCAAATCGCGGAACATGGCCTCACTTTAACTCATTTTGAGCGTCTGGCTCTGCATTGTGAGGACGTGGATTTCAAAACCGAGGCCCAAGCTCTCGCAGGCGCTGATATTATTGCGATTTGCGTGAAAAGTCAGGATACGCTCCAAGCGGCCCAGCAAATTAAAACATATGCCCCAACAGCCTCTGTGGTGAGTTTCCAAAACGGTATTCGCAATCCAGAAACCCTGCGGAGTGTTCTGCGGGCAGATAATATTATCCCTGCGATTGTGCCCTTTAATGTGACGCCCGCGGGGCCAGGGGCATTTCATTGCGGAACGGCGGGGGATTTAATCATCGAGTCCAATCCGGCCCTAACGCCGCTGATATCGGCTTTGGGAAAGTCAGGGCAAGGCGTCCGGCAATCTGATGAAATTTTGGGGGATCAATGGGCGAAAATGATTGTGAATTTGAATAATGGCCTGAATATATTGTCGGGCGGAAGCTTACGTGACGGCCTTTTTCAACGTGATTATCGCCGAGCATTAGGGAAATGCGTGGAAGAGGCCCTGCATATTGCGAAAGCCAATGGCGTTGAGGTTGGGCATTTCAATGGGCGGTCGCCAAATGCGTTATTGAAAATTTTAGCTTTACCGAATTTGGCTTATCGCCTCGTCATGCAGGCCATCGTTAAAATTGATGCGAAGGCGCGCTCCTCGATGTTGGATGACCTTGAAGCAGGACGGGCGCCGGAAATTGCCTATCTACAGGGCGAAATTGTGGAACGGGCAGAGCAGGTCGGTCTCTCCGCTCCAAATAATGCGGTAATCCTTATGGCTGTCGAGCAGGCCTTTGCGAAAGGTCAAAGCCCGCGTTTGAGCGGGTCAGAGATTTTGTCTTTGTTAGAGACATAAGCGCCGCCCGATCGGGGGGAGGGGGATATGACCGGACGACGCTCTTTATGAGGTTCAATTTTTGTAAACAGACACTAAGGGGAGAGCATCTCTTTAACTGAACATCATTAATACGATTTAGGCAGCCTTTTTGGATTTACTAGATTTGCCTGTGATTAATTTTCCATCAGCTTGCGGCTTTGTTGACCCATTGATTGCGATTTTCTGCGGACGCAAGGCTTCGGGCACTTCACGCACCAAATGGATGATTAAGAGCCCATTTGTCAGGTCTGCCGAACTGACGCGGACATGATCGGCCAATTGGAATCGGCGCTCAAAGCCGCGTTCGGCGATGCCGCGGTGCAGATATTCTGCCTCATCATTTTCTGCCTTTGGCGTGTGTCCGCCTGTGATATTCAAAACCCCTTCATGAGTTTCTATTTCAATGTCGTCAGCTGTGAATCCTGCAACAGCCAACTCAATACGATAGCTGTCTTCAGAGAGCCGCGCGACATTATAGGGCGGGTAGGTTGCGCCGGATTTTGCGGCTTGGCTGGCGGCATTGTCGATCATATTGGCCATACGGTCAAAGCCGACAAAACTGCGGTATAGGGGAGAAAAGTCATAGGTTCTCATCATATCATCCTTCTTAAAGCGATGTGTATTACGGACCTCCAAGAGGGCGGTCCAAACTTATACAGTCCCGACAACCGGCGACTGCGCCTTCGAGATGGGAAAAGGATTCAGAGCTTCAAGAGTTTTTCATGATTTTTTTCAAAATAGATTTTTTAGACACGTATAAAATTTTCATAAAGGGACATAAATTCAGCTATTTAAATGGTTAATAAACTGGAAATATGGATTTTTGTTCTGTAACTTGAAAAGTCTGTATTTTATGCAGCTGTACAAGTAGAGGAGAGGTCAGGCGCATTACATTAGCCTGAAAAACGCAACGTCAGAACTCCCACGAGAAGTTTACTCGACTTTTGCGCCGCCAACCCTATTTGACACATAGACATAACTGACGCTTAAATTTGGGAGATCCTTATGCGCATTCAAACTTCTTGGCTGGCCCTCTTGGCCGCCGCCGCACTCACCGCCTGTTCTGGCGCAGAGACAGAAACAACCGCTGCGCCTGCCGCTAAAACGAAAGCTGTTGCTAGTTCCGTGACTTTAGATGATGTGTTGGCACATCCGCGCCGGGCAGATGATGCTGTTCGCGACCAATTCCGCCATCCAAAAGAGACCTTAGAGTTCTTCGAGATTGGACCAGGAAAGCGTTTTGCCGAGCTATGGCCAGGTTGGTACACAAAGGCGACGGCGCCTTATCTGGCGGCCAATGGCGGCCAATATGTTGCTGTGCTTTATTCTGAGGGCGTAAATGAGCGATTAGACCAACGCATTGCCGCCTATAAAGAGTCCTATTCTGACACCTCTGTGTATGGTGAAATTGAATATGCAAGCTTCTTGAAGGATTCAGGTCCAATCCTTGCGGAAGGACAGGAGCCTTTCGATGTGCTCGTGACATATCGTAATGTCCATAACTGGATGGGCGGAGATTATGCTCAAGATGCTTTCAACCGATTTTATGAGTCTTTGAAGCCAGGCGGAATTCTTGGCGTTGTTGAGCACCGCTTGCCAGAAACAGCTGTCCAGAATCCAAAAGGTAGAACGGGCTATGTTCAAGAAAGCTATATGAAGGATCTGGCTGCAAAGGCAGGATTTGAATTTGTGGCCTCCAGTGAGGTCAATGCCAATCCGAAAGATACGGCAGATCATCCTTTCGGCGTTTGGACACTTCCCCCGCGCTCTCGCGTGCCTGATGCAGATAGCGAGGAAGCGAAAGACTTTAATGCGGAAGCCTATAAGAATATCGGCGAATCAGACCGTGCAACTTTGAAATTCCGCAAACCAAAATAGCACTAGTCATGGGGGCTTCGCGCCCCCATATATCTGACACACACATATTCGATTAAATGGAGTTCGAAATGGAAAATGCCGAGATTGCAGCAAAAATGACCGAAGCCCTCGAGAAAGCGGGTGGATTAGATAAGTCTGTGAAATTTGATTTTGGGGCAGGCGGTCAGGTTTTTGCCACGGGTACAACGGCTGAAGTGGCTGATAAGGATGCAGATTGCACAATTAGCGTCGATAAGGCGGATTTCATTGCGCTCGCATCTGGATCTTTAGATCCTATGATGGCCTTTATGTCAGGTAAGTTGAAAGTGGCTGGCGACATGTCTGTAGCGATGGGTTTGCAAAGCCTCTTCTCAAATATGTAATAAACATAGGGCGCAGCAGAGTTTCAAAACTCTGACTGCGCCATTTTATATGGTGTCACCTCTTCCAAATTTTGAAGAAGCCGAGATTGTTCTTCCGGGCGGTCGGCCTGTGCCTGCGGCTTTAGAGCCGCGACTGAAGACATATTACATAGAGCGAGACGGTATCCGGCTGAGGGTTATGTTAGCCACCTCGGTCGCGGATAATCCTCGGGGGTCGATTATATTTTCGCCCGGACGAACCGAATTTATTGAAAAATATTTCGAGACGACAGAGAATTTCATTAAGCTTGGCTTTAATGTCTTAATGGTTGACCCGCGCGGGCAAGGCCTTTCTGATCGTGTGCTCGAAGACCGCCTCAAATCCTATATTAGCGATTTTCAGATCTATGCGGATGACCTTGCCTTTGCGGCGGAAGAATTTGCGCCGCTCTTGCCGCGTCCTCACATTGGAATGGGGCATTCCATGGGCGGGACAATTATTTTACAGGCCGTAATTTCAGGGGCTTTAAGCCCAGATGTGGTTGTCTGTAGTGCACCTATGCTGGGATTATTTGATTTGGATACCTCGTTTATGCGCGGTGTGATTGTAGCTTTGGCGCGGCTGGGTTTAGAGAAGCGAAATTTGCCTTGGCAACGGCAACGGGGGGGCCTGCCAATCCCATTCCAAGGCAATAAGCTTACATCAGATAAGGATCGCTATCGGCACTGGGCCGCCTTTTTCCAAACCACGCCTCGGCTCCGTGTGGGTCAACCGACATATGGATGGATTCGCGCATCTTTGGCGGCCATGGCTTTTGTGAATAGAAATGCGGCCAATCTAAAAATCCCTGGCTTGATGTTGGGAGCGGGCGCTGACCCGATTGTGGACCCTGCTAGTGTTGAGACATTTGCTAGGAATGCAGGCTGTGACTATACGGTTGTGCCAGGCGCCTTGCATGAGCTGTTTCTGGAGCGAGACGCGCTGCGCGATGAAGCTTTTTCAAAAATTGATGCTTTTCTGGTCTCTCAAAAAATCTGAGAGTTTAGCGCCCTTTAACGGGGTTTGCGGATGGCGCGCAGAAAGCGCTTATAGCTTTTCTTGACACTTCTATAGGGGCTCGCGGCAATACGAGACATGCGCCGCACCCTGCGCCAACGCTTTCTCGGTCTATATTGGGGTGTGAGCAGTTCAAAGAAAACATCTGTGACGGTGTCCCAACTATAATTTCCGGCATATTTAACCGCGCTCGCGCGATCTAATTTTATCGCTTCAAGACAGGCTGTTCGTAAATCTTCATCTATAATTCCAGCATGAGAGCCAGGAATAATATCCACGGGACCCGAGACTGGATAGGCGGCAACAGGGAGGCCTGATGCCATGGCTTCAATAATGACCAAGCCAAAAGTGTCAGTTTTTGATGGGAAGACAAATACATCGGCATCGGCAAAATGCCGTGCCAGCTCTGTTTCAAACTTTGCACCAGTAAAGACTATATTTGGATAAAGGCGTTTTAATTCGGCAAGTTGCGGGCCATCGCCAACAATGACCTTTGTACCGGGCAGGTCGAGGTCGAGAAATGTTTTTAAGTTTTTTTCAATAGCCACGCGTCCCACATTGACCCAAATGGGCCTGTCCAACCCTGCATAAACATCCTCGGGCGCGTTTTTCTTGTCTGGATTGAATAGAACTGTGTCGACGCCGCGCGCCCAAGCTGACAGCCGTGTGAAGCCCCGTGCCTGCAAAAATGTCACCATGCTCGGTGTTGTCACCATGGTCCGCCCGCCAGCATTATGAAACCCTCGGACAAACCGATAAGACCAGCTCAGCGGTATTATCGGAATACGGGCCTTAATATATTCTGGAAATTTGGTGTGGTAACTCGTGGTGAAGGGCATCGCCCATTTATGGCAGAGGAACTTCGCCATTTGACCTAGCGGTCCTTCTGTCGCGATATGAATGGCCTCAGGTCCAAAGGCGATCATTCGGCGCTTCACATCATTATAAGCAAAAGGTGCCAAGCGAATATCAGGATAGGTGGGTAAGGGCAGGGTGAAATAGCCATCGCTGGGCGCGATCACTTCAACCTCATGTCCTCGGAGACGGAGCTTCGAGACCGTTTGATCCAATGTGCGCACCACGCCATTGATTTGCGGGTGCCAAGCATCTGTAACAAGTAAGATCTTCATGTTTCAGCCAAAGGGGTTCAGCCTGTGAGGGGGGTTTATGGTGTTCTTCTTCTATCGGCTTGCTTAGTATTTTCAATGATGTCCCGTTAATCTATAGAGGGCGACAGGTTTTTTGTGCGCCGCGAGAATGTTTCATCCTACATAAGATTCGATTCTTTTCAATTCAGTTCGGCACCGCAACGAGCTAGCAATAGGCGCAAGTCATTGATTTACATAAAAAACTGCTTTTGACGTCTTTCTGTGCATAGAATGTGGATGGCAGAGTGGACAAAGAAAAATACTTTGAAATTCCAATGGGTTAAGACTCTGTAAACCATTTTTCGTGTTTAAGTGAGATACTAGGTGTTGACGCTTTGGGGCAAATCAACACTATATGTAGTGGAACAGTCAGTTCACCCTACATATCTATATTTCAGGGAACACACGCTAAACTGCGTGTGGGGGATAGATTTGTGCGGTCAATTTGGGGAATAGATAATGAATGAAACTAATGAAGACTTCCGCTCGCGGGAAGTTTCAAACGAGCTTAATCAACTGGACACACAGGCTATGGACGTACTTGCTGCAGATCTCGATGACCCGAATGCGCCATCCGGTATAGCGATGAGCGAAAAGGTTGTCGCGCGTGAACCAGAGCTCGAGTTTACGCCGAAGCCAGACCGGCCAAAACAGGTGAAGGCGCGTAATGCGTTGTTGACGGATTTTGGTAAGCGCACGTTGCTTGACCGTTATCTCCTCCCAGATGAGAGTTTTCAGGACATGTTTGGCCGCGTCGCGCAAGCTTACGGGGATGATACAGCCCATGCGCAGCGCCTTTATGATTATATGAGCCAGCTTTGGTTCATGCCTGCGACGCCTGTCCTGTCCAATGGCGGCGCAGATCGCGGTTTGCCAATTTCTTGTTTTTTGAATGCGGTTGATGATTCACTCGATTCCATCGTTGACGTTTGGAATGAGAATGTTTGGTTGGCGTCAAATGGTGGCGGTATCGGCACATATTGGGGAAATGTGCGCTCAATCGGTGAAAAAATCGGCCGTGCGGGTAAGACTTCTGGCATTATTCCTTTCATCCGCGTGATGGACAGCTTGACCCTAGCGATTTCGCAAGGCTCCCTGCGCCGCGGGTCTGCTGCCGTTTATCTTGATATTCATCATCCTGAAATTGAAGAATTTCTTGAAATTCGTAAGCCGTCCGGTGATTTTAACCGTAAGTCATTGAATTTACACCATGGTTTAAACATCACAGATGCGTTCATGGAAGCTGTTCGGGATGGGACAGAATTCGGTTTGATAAGCCCGCATACGGGTGAAGAGATTAAGAAAATTGACGCCCGTAAAGTCTGGCAGAAAATTTTGGAGATGCGCCTCGCGACAGGTGAGCCCTATATGGTCTTCTCCGATACAGTGAATAAAGCCCTAGCGAAGCATCAACGCGATGCGGGCCTAAAAGTTCAGCAGTCCAACCTTTGTGCAGAAATTATGCTGGCGACGGGTAAGGACAAATTTGATCGTCAACGCACGGCTGTTTGTTGCTTGTCCTCTATTAATGCGCAAAAATATGACGAGTGGAAAGATGTTCCTGACTTTATCGAAGACATCATGCGTTTCCTCGACAATGTTTTGGAGAGCTTTATCCAAAACGCACCAGATCACATGGCGGATGCAAAATACTCCGCTATGCGCGAACGCTCCGTTGGCTTGGGCTTGATGGGTTTCCATTCTCTACTTCAAAGCAAGGGTGTGCCTTTTGAATCTGCCCTCGCAAAAAGCTGGAATATGCGCCTCTTCTCTAAAATTAGAGGCGATGCAGATAAAGCCTCTAAGCTGCTCGCAGAAGAGCGCGGACCTTGTCCCGATGCCGCTGATATGGGCGTGATGGAGCGCTTCTCTCATAAAATGGCGGTGGCCCCAACAGCGTCCATTTCCATTATTTGCGGCGGAACATCAGCAGGTATCGAGCCTATCCCAGCCAATATCTACACGCATAAAACCTTATCTGGGTCATTTACCGTTAGAAACCCTCTCCTAGAAGCTTTGCTAGAGACGAAGGGTAAGAATACGGACGGTGTGTGGGCGACAATCCTCGAGAATGAAGGTTCTGTTCAGCATATGTCTTGTTTGGACGATCATGAAAAAGCGACCTTCCGGACCGCATTTGAAATCGATCAGAGATGGGTCATTGAACATGCCGCAGACCGCGCGCCTATGATTTGCCAAGCGCAATCGCTCAATATTTTCCTTCCAGGCGATATTGATAAATGGGATTTGCACATGTTGCATTGGACGGCGTGGGAAAAAGGCGTGAAATCGCTCTATTATTGCCGCTCAAAGTCTATTCAGCGGGCCGCTTTCGCCGGATCCGAAGCCAAAACCGAAATGGAAAAGGCTATGGAGGCTGCTGCACCGACTGATTATGACGAGTGTTTGGCCTGCCAGTAAAGGTCATTTGATGAAAATTGCATAGAATGAACGGGCCATCAGGGCGTCTGAAGGCTTGTTCATCTTGCGTTCATGTTCGAAAACTATGAGCTAACCTACAGAAATTGAACAATTTTAAGCGAATGTTCGGCATTCGGACATTTATGATTGTGAAAATTTTCTGGCATGAAATTTGAATATCTGTTAATAAACGCCCCCACGGTTTTAAAGATTGTGGGAAAATAGGATTGGCGCAGATCTATGCCTCAAAAAGGGCACATATTATTGTCTAAGAGCACACAGCACACCGCTGCTGCGTTGACGGCCATGCTATGTGTCAGTTTTTCGTCTACAGTCCTCGCGCAAGACAAGTCTTCAAATGATGCCGATACAATCAAGAACGGCAAGATTGTGCCTGTGAGCGAAGGTTTGAATTTTAACCTATCGTCTCGTTCTGACTTTCCGGCACAAACGGCTCCGCAACTTGCTCTCCCTCTCGAGTCTATAGGGTCTCCATCCGTCTTTAAGCTGGATTTAACGCCAATAGATTGTGCGGGCAGCGAAGACGCGTGTTCGAGCTATGATGACAATGTACAAGTGGGGCTCACCGATACATTTCGTCGTCGATCCGAAAAAGGATTGGATTTATCACTCACGCCGCGCGCGTCAGTCAGTTTTTCGAATGACCTGAGCGTGAAGGCCGTCGGTGCCATCATTGAAATCGGTGAAGATTTGCGAGAAGGCTCGGACTTTAAGAGTAATACATGGTATTTCTTTGCGGGCGCAGACGCCGAAGCGTTGACATATTCGCCGAACTCCGTTGGCCGGATTACGTCAGGTCAGTTCCATCTACAAGACCGTATTATCGTGGGTGATGCGCAGGCGGGTGTTGGTTACCGGATTGGTGACGCGGATGTCTCTGTGTCATATACGCGCCGCGAAGCGTCGGGCGAAGCCTATAAATTTGTTGAAGACGCAGCGGCCCTTTCCTTTACTTGGAAGCGGTAAAGCCACCAAGCCTTCAGAATATGCGATTTTGCTCAGAGGTGTTTGATTGACCCTGACCTCGCCAGAGACTAATCGCCCCCACATGACTACTGAAACTTACATGACATCCAAAGCATGGCCTTTTGACCAAGCGCGCGCCATTTTACGCCGTCTCGATATTGAGAAGAAACGTGGCATTGAGCGCGGAGATAAACCTGTCATTTTTGAAACAGGCTACGGCCCGTCTGGATTGCCGCATATCGGCACCTTTGGAGAAGTTGTGCGCACTACCATGGTGCGTAATGCCTTTATTGCTCTGACAGACGGTAAGATTGAAACACGGCTTATCTGTGTTTCCGACGATATGGACGGCATGCGTAAAGTCCCGAGTACGGTCCCTAATCCAGAAGAGCTCGAAGACTATATGCAAAAGCCTCTTACGGATGTGCCTGATCCGTTCGGAACGCATGAGAGCTATGGCGCCAATATGAATTCGCGCTTGCGCGCCTTCCTAGACAGTTTCGGTTTTGAGTATGAGTTTAAATCCGCGACGGAGCTCTATAGATCGGGGAATTATGACGCTTATCTTTTGAAGGCGTTAGAAAAGTTTGATGATATTATGAAGGTTATGTTGCCGACTTTGGGTGAAGAGCGGCGCGCGACCTATTCTCCCTTCTTGCCGATTAGCCCGACAACGGGCCGCGTTCTCTATGTGCCGATGAAATCCACGGACGCCGAGGCCGGCACAATTACTTTTGACGATGAAGATGGAACAGAGGTGACGCTGCCAGTCACAGGCGGAAATGTAAAACTCCAGTGGAAGCCAGATTTCGGCATGCGCTGGGCCGCCCTTGGCGTTGACTTCGAAATGTTTGGGAAAGACCACCAAGATAATGCGCCGCTTTATTCGAAGATTTGTAAAATTCTTGGCGGCAATCCGCCTGTCCAATTTGTCTATGAGCTTTTCCTCGATGAAAAAGGGGAGAAGATTTCTAAGACCAAAGGCAATGGCATTTCTGTTGAAGATTGGCTGAAATATGCACCGCCGGAAAGCCTGTCGCTCTTTAATTTTGCAAAGCCGCGCGCGGCCAAGAAACTTTATTTCGATGTGATTCCAAAGACAGTAGATGAATATTATCAGCATCTGTCTGGATGGTCGCGGCAAGATGAAAAACAGCGGGCAAATAATCCTGTTTGGCATATACACAATGGCATGCCGCCAAATGAGAATCCGCCGCTTACCTTTGCGCTTTTGCTCAATTTGGTGAGTGCGGCCAATGCGTCTGATACGGATACGCTTTGGGGGTTTATTAAAAAATATGCGCCCGATGCGAACCCTGAAAATAGTCCGGGGCTAGACCGGCTCACCCATTATGCGGTGACCTATTATGAGGATTTCGTGAAGCCAAATAAGGCTTACCGCGCGCCGAGCGATCAAGAGCGGGCCGCCCTTGAAGATTTGACCCGGCGTTTTCGGAGCGTCTCTGGTGATGAAGCCTCAGATGGGGAAGCTTTGCAAACTCTGATTTTCTCCGTTGGCAAAGATCATAAGTTTGAGAACCTGCGAGATTGGTTCAAAGCGATTTATGAAGTTTGCTTAGGCCAGAGCCAAGGCCCGCGATTTGGGTCTTTTGTCGCTATTTATGGCCCGTCCGAGACGGCTGACCTTATCGAAGGCGTGCTTAAAAATTAGATATGAATTCTGCGTGATGCAGTTGTAATAACATTTGTCTTTACGAAACCCCCGTTTCTGTGGAACGCAGGAGGGGATGAAACGCGCGCTAATATCCATTGTGACTGTTTTGGGTCTGTTAGGTTCTGGGCTAACGTCATTTGCAAACTCGCCTGAGGCTATTCGTCAGTCTATCACGGCTGGAGATTTTGCCGTGGCTTTCACCCAAGCCGAAACATTAGAGACGGCGGAAGGTTACACCCTTGCGTCAGAGAGTCTTCTATCCGAGATTATGTTGGGCCTTGCCGAGAAGAATAAGAAGCAGGCCAAACGCGCCCGCAACCTTGCGCAGGCTGCGTTGGATTTAGACTCATCAAATCAAGAGGCGCGCCTAAATTTTGCGGTCGCGGATGGGTTTATCAGCCGTGAAACGGGTGACGTGTCGGCTTGGATGAAAAAGCTGCCGCAGAAGGCGGAAGCCATTATAAAGGCTTACCGCTCTGACTATCCGAATGACGCCCGAGGCGAGGCTTTGCTTGGTGCATGGCATCTCACGGTTGCGCGAAAGGCTGGCAATGAAAGGGCTAAGAAATGGTTCGGCGCTAATATTGCGGATGGCCGTAAGCTCTCCCAATCAGCGCTTGCCGCGCAGCCCGATGATATTGTGATTGCCGTGAATTATGCCTTCTCCCTACTGGCCCTAGAAGATGAGGACTTCAGTGATATTGAAGAGGTCCGTCAGGTTTTGCAGGCGGTCTCAACTCTCAATCCCGAAGATCATTTGGGACGGGTTTTGAAAGATTATGCGGCCGAAGCGTTAGGCGAGATTGAAGACCGCGAGCGCGTGCGCGGCTATGCGGAATTGTTCCTAGAAGGGAAAGTTCCAGAGTTCGCGGCAGAAAATTAGAGGTTATCTACTGGGAAATCCAGATGATGCGCCCAATCCATAAGATGTCCTGACGGTGCAAATTACGGTCTTCATAATCCGGATTCACAGAGATTAATTCGACCACTGTTTCCGTAAGCTTGCGCAGTTCTTTCGCCATGACTTCTCCGTCGCGGGTTTTAACAACCACCCGGTCGCCGCGCCTGACGGCAGCATTTGGCGCAACAAGGATTTTATCGCCTGCGCGTAAAACAGGGTCCATACTGTCACCGGCGATTTCTAAAGCATAGACATTCTCATCTAATTCCCCGGGCACGCGCACATCTTCCCAAGAGCCGCCACAGGGAAATCCCGCATCGTCAAAAAAACCTTCATCGCCCGCTTGAGCTAATCCGATGACAGGAATGGCGGGTCCAGATGGGCCTTTGTTTTTGGCCATACAGGCAAAGTCTTCGAAATCCATATCGACCGTTTTCAAAATTTTAGAAATGGATTCCGTTGACGGCCAGCGGGGTTTGCCCGCAGGTGTAACGCGTTTTGATTTGTTAAAACTGGTTGCATCTAATCCTGCATCGCGTGCCAAGCGAGAGGGCGAGATGGAGAGTTTAAGGGCGAGGCGATCAATCGCGCCCCAGATTTCACTATGGGATAGCATGAGGCGGTGTTAGGACTATATACCTATCACGTCAAATAAAAAGCCCGCTTGGTGCTCTTTCACGAGGCGGGCTTTTGGGGAGTTAATTTGGGCGTTAGATCTTAATTATAAGCGCTTTCACCGTGCAGGCTGGTGTCCAGTCCTTCAAATTCTTGTTCCTCTGTGACGCGTAAACCGAGCGTCAATTTCAGCACCAAGAGGATGAGGAAGCTGGCGATCGCCGTCCAAGCCACAACGGCCAGTGTTCCGACGAGCTGCGTCATAAATTCGCCGTCACCTGTTCCGCCTAAGGCTTTAGCCGAGAGGATGGGCAGGATAAGAATCCCCAAAATACCGCCGACGCCGTGAACCGCGAAGACATCCAAACTATCATCAATTTTCAGCTTCACGCGGATGAGATAAACAGCGCCGTAACAGACAAGGCCGCCTGCCAGACCGATAAGCAGCGCGCCGCCCGGTCCAATTACCCCAGCCGCTGGGGTCACAGTTGCGAGGCCCGCAATCGTCCCCGTTGCTGCGCCGACCAATGTTGGTTTTTTATTTGTGAAGGCTTCAATACCGACCCAGACCAATGTTGCGACAGAGGCAGAGATATGAGTGACGAGGAGGGCCATGCCTGCGCCGCCGTCAGCTGCGAGTTGCGAGCCGCCGTTAAAGCCGAACCAACCGACCCACAACATGGAGGCACCAATCATCACAATCGCTGGGCGGTGCGGCACCGCTAGCTCATTTGGGAAACCTTTGCGCGCGCCAAGCATGAAGACATAGACAAGGGCCGAAATGCCAGCGGTTGCGTGAACCACAAGACCGCCCGCAAAATCGACAACGCCGCCGCCGTAATTGGATAACCAGCCGCCGCCCCAAATCCAATGGGTAACGGGCGCATAAACCACTAAGAGCCAAAGCGCTGAAAAGATGAGCACAGGCAGGAATTTCACGCGCTCTACAAAGGCACCGACAATCAACGCAGGCGTAATGACGGCAAAGGTCATTTGGAACGAGAGGAATACGGTTTCTGGGATGGTGCCCGAGATATTATCGGGCGATAATTTATTAAGGAAAAGATTATCCAATCCGCCCCACCAGCCATTCTCCCCGCCAAAGGCAATGGAATATCCAGCAACGACCCAGACAATAGAGGCAAGCGCCGCAATCGCGTAAACTTTCATCAAGACTGAGAGATAGTTCTTCGCGCGAACAAGACCGCCATAAAAGAGAGCAAGGCCCGGCAAGCTCATAAAGAGGACCAAGGCCGTGGCCGTTAAAATCCAAGCCGTATCGCCGG
>CAYWSI010000016.1:0-21787 GCA_964460585.1 uncultured Algimonas sp. | reverse complement strand
CTTCGTTGGATACAGAGTCTTTCGGAGTCCAAAGACCCGTCGCAGAAATAACAGCTGTCACCTTAACCCTCTTCGTATACTTATCCTCTCCCCTAGCCGAACTGGGCTAGTCGTCTCAAGGCTAGAATTAAACGAAATTTGTACTGTTGATGGTTTAGGTATTGGAAATACCTCGACCAGCTACAGTGTGGGGCAGAGCCAATCGAGGTATCCAGCAGGCAATTGCCTGATTTCGGGTATATAGAATCAAATTTTGTAGAACAAAATAGTGACTTGATTTTATCGTTAAGAGGCTTCGAATCCTAAGAAATTCGTTTCAGCGTCAACTTTGGTTTTGACGTGTTCAATCCCTGTGATTTTGATGAGATCTCTAAATACAGAATAGATGATAAGATCTTTTCGGTCTGCATGTATGGGGGTCGTTTCAAAATCGGGTGTGTCTGATCTCCACATCGCTAACTTATAAAGCAGCTCTTCGTAAGTTTTGGCGCGTGACTGATAGGCCGTCTTTGCGACATGATCTTGCGCGTCAATGATTTCATCGAGATTTTGCTCAATATCAGCTGTTTGAATGTCTGATGCGGTCTGACTGGCGTTTACGGTTTCTAGGCTATTTTCCAAATCCATCCAGAGGGTGAATAAGGCTTTGTGGAACGATGGATCCTCAACTTTAGTGGCTTCAATGGTGCTTATTGTCGTATTTGCATACTGTACTGCGGACTGCATCTGAGTAATATCCCCTTGATTAGGACGGCGTGATTGCCATCCCTTCTAGGTCAATTCCTGCCCACAGCGGTTAACCAATGATTAATGAGTCAATTTGTTCGCGATGCAACGCAATAGTAGAAAACTACTAGAAAGTGTATTTGGTTGTAGGTTTTCCTTTTTGAATAAGTTAGTGAGCCTATGATACCCCAATCAAACACTTTTATGATTCCCTACGGTCATGATTAACCCTACAAAATGACGAAAGCGGGAAAAAATGACGAAAAAAGTCGCTGCGAACGATTACCAGAAACTTCGAAACGAAGACCTTAAGCCTAATCCATCAACTTGGATAAAAAAAGAGCTGCAACGGGCACAAAACTTATCTGTTATTGCGGATTTGATCAATTTTGCGAATGCTCGCAAAACCTTTGATACTGTGCATTTGGGAATTTGCAGTTTGGACGGTGTTCCGGTCAAAGACACAATCTACTCTTGCCCAATTCCCGGCACGGACTTGTCTGTCGATGATTTTCCAGACGAATTAAAGTTTGTCATTTGTCAAGAGGGTGAACACCTACTTAGACCTTATGATTTTTTAACCCATGAATTCGAAACGGCAGATTCGCATCTCTTTGCCGATGTTCGAAAATTAGCATGTATGTATGGCCTAAAACAGCTCATGATTATCCCAATGAAGGTTAAAAACACGACTACGATTTTAGTTGTTAACTTCCCGCAGGGAGATTTCGAAGATCATGCGGGTGTCGTGCTTCCGCGTGCTTATCAATTCATAGTCGATGTTTTTGATAGGTTTCCAAAACTCCTTTCATGGGGAAAGTCGGGTAAATTGACGCGCCGTGAAACGGAAATTTTGACATTGTCGGCAAAGGGGTTCACAGAATCTGCCATTGCAGAACAATGCGGCATCAGCATCAATACCGTTCGAAATCATGTCGAGAACAGCAAAGTAAAATTAAACGCGAGAAACAAACTTCACGCCGTCATGATTGCCGCCGAAACCCATGAAATTGAGCCTATTTTGGACGCTGAAACATTGGACGCGACTGGATAGGAGATAGCTACCTATCTCTAGGTGGGGTTCCGCAACCTATCCAACACGCCTTGTAAAATATACCCCGCTGCGAGCTTGTCGACATTTTCTGCGCGTTTTTTGCGGCTCATATCGGCATCAATCATACCGCGTGTGACCGCCATGGTGGAGAGGCGCTCATCCCAAAAGAAAATCGGAATATCGCGAATTTTCATGAGATTATTGGCGAAGTCTTTGACGGATTGCACGCGCGGACCTGCGGTACCGTTCATATTCATCGGGAGGCCAATGATGAGCGCAGCGGCTTCGTTGTTTTCGTATATTTCGAGAAGCTCTGTTGCATCAGGTGTGAATTTTTTGCGGCGAATTGTCTTGAGCGGCGTCGCGATAAGGCGCGTGCGGTCCGAAATCGCGAGACCGAGCGTTTTTGTACCGGGGTCAAGCCCAAGCAAAGGACCCGTCGTCGCGGCAATATCTTCGAGCGTTTGAATGGGCATGAGGGGCGCTTAGCTGAAGATAAAGGGTGCCGCCAGTATGAGCATGTAAAAACTAGTCGTTATAGATAGGGTGATTTTGACCCATCGGCTTGGGTAGCGCAGCCAGAGAACGACCACAGACATCAGCGCAATGGCGGTATCAATTTTACTGACCCAGAATGCGTGATAATTATTATCCCAATAAGATAGCGGGCTATAAAACCGCCAATCAGACAATGGCCAGAAATGGCGATAGGCATCATCTGCATGGACGGGTAAATCCGTGGCCATGTGGATGAGGGCGGCTAGGGCGAAAAATAACAAGAGCTTGCCCCATGTTTTACCAAGCGCGATATATCCGATGACGGCGAAGAGCGCATAAATCGGAATTGAATTAAACCAAGCAATGAGATTCTGCATGGGTGGTTCGAAATACAGCTCGCCCCACATCTCTTTGCTCGAGACGCCGTTCACAATAGACTGATAAGGTGCCCAGAGATAAATTGCGAGGTCAGGGATAATTGAGCCTGCAAACACTGCCGTGTTGCGTTTGGTCTCGCCGGGCTTTGATAAGGCCGCTAATGCGAGGAGTGTGTGGGTTGGGCTAATCACAGGGTGGTCTTAATCACTTGCGGGTAAGGGTGCAATCGCTGCATGCAAGATGGAAGAGCCGCTATTTCTGTCGCTCCGGATGAACACCAATCCAATTTTCATCGACATAGTCTTTGATGGCTTTGACGTCGGTCTCTATATCTCCTGTCAGCGGAAAGAGCCGGTCAAGTACGACGTGTTTATTCGGGCCGTCAAAAGCGCAAATGAAGACCGGCACATCCGCGGCATAGGCCACACGCAAAAACCCTGTCTTATACCGCTCGACCTTGGAACGCGTGCCTTCAGGCGGGAAGCCGATACAGACTTTATCGGTTTCTTTTATGTGTTGAGTGAGCTGTTCAACAACGGCTTGCCCGCCGCGTTCACGGTCAACGGGATATCCACCTAATGCCCGAAATAATGGTCCCATCGGCCAGAAAAACCATTCTTTCTTGATAAGGAAAGTATATTTGAAACCGCTGGCGAGCATGGCAAGAGAGGCGCTTATTGCATCCCAATTCGATGTATGCGGGACGCCAATAATGACGAATTTATCGACATCTGGCATGCGGCCAACGAGTTTCCATCCCGTGAGTTTCAGGAAAAATGACCCGAGTGCGCGTGATAAGCCATTGCCCATACGCGGGCTATGTACAGACATATGCGGGTTGTCGAACTTCACAATAGAAGAGTCATACTAATTATTTTCAAATTTGAAAAGATACGCAGGTGAATACCAACGTCACATCAATGACTAGAAAGCGCGCTCTAAGTTTTTTCCGGATTTATGCCGACGTAATGCTTTTCAATATAAGATTTTATCGCAGCATTCTCTGTTTTTATGTCGTCCGTCGGTTCCCAGAGCTTGTCTAAAATGACGCGCTTATTCACGCTGTCGATGCCCACAATAAAGAGCGGAACGCCCACTTCTTTGGCGATACGAAGATAACCTGTTTTATAACGCTCGACTTTGGAGCGGGTGCCTTCGGGGGTTATGCCCAGCCAGACTTTATCATGGGCCGCGAAAAAACCTTTCACTTGACCGATAACATCAATTTTTGCGGCGCGGTCAATGGGTATGCCGCCAAGGGCTTTCCACAACCTGCCGAGGGGCCAGAAGAAGGCTTCTTTTTTCATCATCCATGAAAATTTTAGCCCAACAGAGAGCATAGACCCTATGGCCAGAAAGAGATCCCAATTCGACGTATGCGGGCCGCCAATAATAATCGCTTTTTTTAAATTCGGAAGTTTGCCGTGCAAGGTCCAGCCCATTGACTTCAATATCATATCGCCAATCCAGCGCGTCAGGCCATTTCCCATGCGCGGTGTGTTTGGGCCAATGAATGCGTTGTCAAACTTCAATCTGCCTCCTGTTAGCCAGACAGCTTGTCTAGCTTAGCCGTTTTCGGGTTTTAATCCCTTATACTTACTACGCACGAGAGTGCGAATACGCTCATTATCAGCATTAATATCGCCCGTTAATTCGACAATTTGATCAAAAACGAGCCTACGCGAGACGGGATCAACACCCCCTATAACAATGGGAACGCCCGTTTGGTAGGCAATACGAAGATAGCCTTTTTTATATACGGAAACTTTGGAACGTGTACCCTCAGGAGTAATGCCAATCCAGGCCTTTTCATTTGCATTGAACCAGTCTTCGATTTGGCCAACGACATTTTTAGCGGCCTTGCGGTCGACGGGAATGCCGCCCATGGATTTGAATAAACCTGCAAAGGGGAAGAAAAACGCCTCTTTCTTCATCATCCAACTATAGTTGAGGCCTAAAGAGTAACGCATTCCCAGCGCAAGAATGAGATCCCAATTTGATGTATGCGGCACACCAAGGATAATGGCTTTCGGGACATCCGGGATGGTGCCGCCTATTTTCATGCCAACAATCCGCAATAACAGATGACCAAAGGCGCGAGAGATTTTTCCGCCAAAAGCTGGGGCGTTTGGCGGCATAGTAGGTGCTGACATAAATCAATTTCTTGAGGCCGAGATGCGAGTCGGGTGAGGCTCGCCCAGAATCTGTTCGAAAAGGGCTCTAAGTCGCCTAGATGCAGGTTACAAGTGTAACCGTCTTCATATAGTCGTGCAGACCCTCTTGCCCCTGCTTTTGCCCCCTGCTAACCGCGCAGCATAAGAGTGAAGGACTGACCAAATGGCTCAACCCAAAAACGGCGTTTCCGCGCAGGACGTCAAGAAAATCGCAAGGCTCTCCCGCCTCTACGTCGAAGACGATCGGTTACAACCGATTGCTGAGGATTTGAACGGCATTTTGGGCTGGATTGAACAGCTCGGTGAAGTCGATGTTGAAGGCGTGGAGCCTATGACATCTGCCGTCGATATGGCGGCGCCTCTACGCGCGGATGCTGTCTCTGATGGCGGCAAGCGTGATGACGTATTGAAGAACGCGCCAAAGTCGGATGACGGCTTCTTCGTTGTCCCGCGGTCGGTGGAGTAGGGCCATGAGCGATTTAACAAAACTCACATTATCAAGCGCGCTGGACGGTATGGCGAAGGGCGATTTTTCGTCTGAGGAACTTACCAAGGCGCATATCGACGCTTGCCAAGCTGGCGCGAAACTCAACGCCTTTATCACAGACACGCATGAACTCGCGCTGGAGCAAGCGAAAGCGTCTGATGCGCGCCGTGCAAAAGGTGAGGTGGGCAAGCTCGAAGGCGCGCCGCTCGGCATTAAAGACTTGTTCTGTACCGAAGGCGTTAGAACAACGGCAGGCTCGAAAATCCTTGGCGATTTTGAACCGACATATGAATCCACGGTCTCGGCAAATATGAAAGCCGATGGCATGGTGATGCTCGGTAAGCTGAACTTAGACGAATTTGCGATGGGCAGCTCGAATGAGACATCCCATTTTGGTCCCGTCATCAATCCTTGGAAGGCTGGGGGGCGCAAAGGCGAAGACCTCGTGCCGGGCGGCTCGTCCGGCGGCTCCGCCTCGGCTGTGGCGGCGGACCTCTGCCTCGGCGCAACGGCGACGGATACGGGCGGCTCTATTCGCCAGCCGGCGAGTTTTACAGGTACCGTCGGGATTAAGCCGACTTATGGCCGCTGTTCGCGATGGGGCACGGTGGCTTTTGCGAGTTCTCTTGACCAAGCTGGTCCGATTGCCAAGACGGTTAAAGACAGCGCAATCTTGCTCGAGAGCATGGCGGGATATGACCCGAAAGATTCGACTTCTATCAATGCCGAAGTTCCAGATTGGACCGCCGCTTGTGGTCAATCTGTCAAAGGTCTGCGTATTGGGATTCCCAAAGAATATTTAATCGACGGTATGCCGGGAGAAATTAAGTCTCTTTGGAATGAAGGCATGGCATGGCTCGAAGCGTCGGGTGTAGAGATTGTCCCGATTAGCCTCCCGCATACAAAATATGCTCTGCCCGCTTATTATGTTGTGGCCCCAGCGGAGGCCTCGTCCAATCTCGCGCGTTATGACGGCATGCGTTATGGCCTTCGGGTTGACGGCAAAGACCTTGCGGAGACCTATGAGCGCACACGCACCGAAGGCTTTGGCGATGAGGTCCGCCGCCGTATTATGATCGGAACCTATGTTCTGTCGGCTGGTTATTACGATGCCTATTATCTGCGCGCGCAAAAGGTCCGCACCCGCATTGTTCAAGATTTCGAAAATGCGTGGGAGAGCTGCGACGCCATCCTAACACCAACCGCGCCAAGCGCAGCCTTCGCTGTGGGCCGTAAGGTGAACGATCCCGTACAAATGTATCTGAATGATATTTTCACGGTCACGACAAACCTTGCTGGCCTACCAGGGATTTCTGTCCCTGCGGGATTGGATAAGGATGGCTTACCTCTAGGATTGCAGATTATTGGCCGTGCGATGGATGAAACGACCGTGTTTAAAGCTGCGAGTGCATTGGAAGATGCGGCCGGATTTACGGCGAAGCCGGAGCATTGGTGGAAGTAAACTATGGAGTCCCTTCCAAATTTTAATAGTCAGTTCCTGAACGAATGCGTTAAATCTTTCTCCAAAGTAAGAAAGTCGCTAAAACATTCATCTCAAGAATTGAAGATTAATAAAATTATTGAGGTAAGAGAAGTTGATGAGTTCGAAAAAATAGAGCTGGTGATTAGAGCTTCTCTTTCTAGAAATGGGATACGGGTTAGGCTGCATGTTTGGGATGATAGATGGGTATGGATAGATGCTCGTAAGTCCGTAAAAAATGGATGGGAATGGGAACATAACATTGAAGGGCGATTGTCCGGTCATGTAACTGAACGTGATCTAATGAAAACGCTTAAAACGTTCTACAAAGAAACGTTTCTATATGTTTCAGAAACTGCTCAAGCTATGTTCGATAATCATTGGAAAGCCATAGTCGCACAGGGACCAAAAGATTGTTTGGAAGTGAGAAAATAAAATGTTCATAGCCCCCCGCGTTGCGGATAAAAAAGACTGGATCACCACGGAAACAGGTGATTGGGAAATCATCATCGGTCTTGAGGTCCATGCCCAAGTGGCGTCCAATTCCAAGCTCTTCTCGGGCTCGGCGACGGATTATGGCTCTGCGCCGAATACGCAGGTGAGCCTCGTCGATGCGGGCATGCCAGGTATGCTCCCTGTTGTGAATGAGTTTTGTATTGAGCAAGCCGTAAAAACGGGATTTGGCCTCAACGCGAAAATCAATCTTTTCTCGCGCTTTGACCGCAAAAATTATTTCTATGTCGACCTGCCGCAAGGCTATCAAATCTCGCAATTTGAATTCCCTGTCGTGGGTGAAGGCGAGATTGAAATTCTACCAATCGATGCGGATGGAAATGTTGGCGAGCCCGTCAATGTCGGGATTGAGCGCCTCCATCTGGAACAAGATGCGGGGAAATCCGTGCATGATCTCTCGCCCGATGAAACCTATGTGGATTTGAACCGCTGCGGTGTCGCGCTGATGGAGATTGTTTCCAAACCCGATATGCGCTCGCCTGAAGAAGCCTCTGCCTATGTCGAAAAGCTGCGCGGGATTGTCCGCGCACTCGGTACATGTGACGGGGATATGGAGAAGGGCAATTTACGCGCCGATGTGAACGTCTCTGTGCGCCGCCCAGGCGGAGAGCTCGGCACGCGCTGCGAGATTAAAAACGTCAACTCCATGCGCTTCATTCGTCAGGCTATCAATTATGAGGCCCGCCGTCATATTGAGATCATCGAAGCTGGCGGAACGATTGACCAAGAAACACGGCTCTTTGATAGTGTTAAGGGCGAGACACGGACGATGCGGTCCAAAGAAGATGCGCATGATTACCGTTATTTTCCAGACCCTGATTTGCTCCCGATTAAGCTGGAACAGTCTTTTGTCGACCGTATCAAGGCTGAATTACCCGAAATGCCAGATGCGCGCAAAGCCCGCTTTATGAGCGACTACGGCCTTCCTGAATATGACGCGCGGATTTTAACGGCGGATAAGACAAAGGCTGACTTCTATGAAACCGTAGCAACTGGCCGTGATCCGAAAATCGCGTCCAATTGGACGATGGTCGAACTCTTTGGGGCGCTGAATAAAGCGGGTATTGAACTCGAAGACAGTCCTGTTTCTGCCGATGCGCTGGGCGGTCTCATTGACCGTATTTTGGATGATACGATTTCAGGTAAAATCGCCAAGGGCGTGTTTGAGAAAATGTTCGCGGGCGAAGGCTCTGCGGATGTAATCATCGAACGCGACGGGCTCAAGCAGGTCACGGACATGGGCGCGATTGAAGCTATGGTCGATGAAGCCATCGCGAATAATGCGGCCCAAGCGGAAAAAGCCAAAGAGAATCCAAAGCTCCTTGGCTTCTTTGTTGGTCAGGTGATGAAGGCGTCTCAAGGAAAGGCCAATCCTCAAGCTGTGAATAAGATCTTGCGGGATAAGCTGGGTCTTTAGATGACCAAACAAACCCGCGACGAAAAAGAAATGCCCATTACGGATGTGTCCCTTGCCATGTGGGGCGCGATTATTTTGTTTGTCGCGGCTGCTATCTTGTTTCTCTTGGACATTATTCCGTCAAATAACGGGGTGTTAATTGGAGGTATTCTTTTAGCCATCGCTGTCTTGGACTGGATTGTCATGAAAGTGATGATAGGGAAGATGCAGGCGGAGTTGGATAGCTAAAGGCGTCTTATGACAAAGCAGCAGATTTACACGATTATCGGTCTTTATGTTGGGCCGGCCGTTGGGTTCTTTGTCGTGCTATTCATGGGCGCGTCTTTCTTTAAAATACCATTGGTATTGGCTGTCGTCTTGGCGTGCCTTTTTGCGATCTATGAGTTTTTCATCATGAAGCGGATTTTAAACAGAGTGGACTGGGACTCATGAAGCTCCAAGAAGGTCCTGCATTTGGTGCTCTCATCATTGGTTGCGGTCTCGCCTATTTCCTTCATCATTCAGGAAAGCCGTTCGGTCTTTCACTTTTAATAGGTGTCGTTATCGCGGTGGCAGACTATTTCATCCTTGTCTGGTTGAAAAATAGAGGAGTCGGGTGATGAATTTAAACACGGATAAGAGTGCATCTGTCTCTGAAGCTTTAGATACACGTATCACCGTGCGGCAATTCATAGATAAAGCTGTGCCTGAAGATATCTTACGCGGTGTTTTAGAAAAAGCCATGCGCAGTCCGTCTGGCGGCAATCTGCAGCCGTGGAAGCTACATGTAATGACGGGTGAAACCCTCGCAAGTTTCACACAGTACGCCACTGAGATTACTTTAGCAGGCAAGATGGAAGAGCCGACACATCCCGCCTATCCATCGCCGCTTTGGGAGCCGCTGCGCTCTTGGCGCTATAAGCTCGGCGAAGATATGTATGCGCTGCTCGGCATTCCGCGTGAGAATAAGATGGGCCGCTTGGTGTGGTTGGCGCAAAATTCGAAATTCTTTGAAGCCCCTGTCGGGATTATTGTGACAGGGGATAAGCGCCTGAACGCGCCGCAACATATGGATATTGGCATTTTTCTTCAATCCATCATGCTTCTCGCGCGCGAGGCGGGTCTGCATACAGCACCGCAAGGCTGGTGGCGCAATTGGAGCTCTGTCTGTCACAAATTTCTGGATATTCCCGAAACAGAAGAAGTGATTGTCGGCATGGGGATTGGGTACGGCGATCCGGACGTACCCGTGAATAAACTCTACGCAGATCGCGCCGAATTGGACGAAGTCGCGTGTTTTTATCGCTAATTTTTTCAAAATTTCTCAAAAAAAATTTTTTAGGCCCATTTCTTACTTCTCTATGAATCTGGCTCGGCGCACGGGCTTCTTGTTGGCTTGGACTTGCGTTTAATTTGGTATTTACTGTGTTATACTTGGATTTAAATAAGTATTTATTAAGTTTAACTCAAGTAAAACTAAATTAACTCTAACTTTTTTTAACTTTATATTTATCTTGACTGACCACATTCATCCTATGCCGAGAAGAGATGCAGATACGCATCCATAGTCCGGCAGCCCCGGGATTGGCCCGAAGGGTAAGGTGAATGAAGTAGGGAGGAAAGGCTATGGCCTTTACAGAACTAGAGGTCCGCGAAGCGGAAGAAGCAATTGAAAAAACAGCCGGTGCAG
The DNA here is from genome assembly GCA_964460585.1 of uncultured Algimonas sp. Classification (GTDB taxonomy): domain Bacteria; phylum Pseudomonadota; class Alphaproteobacteria; order Caulobacterales; family Maricaulaceae; genus Litorimonas. The sequence goes on along the minus strand of CAYWSI010000016.1, from coordinate 11,391 downwards.
AAGATATGTTCCGCCTAGGATTGATTTATTCAACAGATATGGAAGATCGTGGTCCAGACTATGTTGAAGCCCATAAATGGTTCAGCCTTGCAGCGCTATTAGGTAGTTTGCCCGCTAAAGCCTACCGGGAAGAGCTAAAGCATGAAATGAGTGCAGCCGAACTTACGTTCGCACAACGCTCGGCTCGCAGCTGGATGATGGAAAACCGCGCATTATTGGCGGCTTAATCCATTAAAATTCGGGTCTAAGGTGAAACGACAGTCGTTCCGCCATTATTATCCCCGAATTGATAGGATAAGTTGAAGTCCACTGGGAATGTCCGGCGGAAGTTCTCCATAAATGTACCAATTTCGCCTATTGTGGACTGCGGCACGAAGATGATGTCGCCGCGGCGGAGTTGAATATTATCATTATATTCGCGGATATTTAGTAATCCGCCCCGAATATTCACAGCGCGCATCATCATGCCGCCATTGGGCGCGCGGCGGAGTATGGCCACCTGACGTGAACGGGCGGTTGGTCGCATGCCGCCTGCCATTAAAATACCTTCTAATGCACCGATTCGGCCAGGTAATGTGTAGGTTCCGGGCTGTCCAACCTGTCCGCCGACATAAATTTGCTCTGGCGCATAGGCCCGCGGTGTTACAGCTACCGTAGGATCGCGAAGTTGTTTCCCTAATTCGCCCATTAATTCGTATTGGACCTGACTAAATGTACGGCCAGCCGCCATGATAGGGCGGCTAAAGGGCATTACAACACGGCCATCTGGACCAACTGTCAGTGTTCGTGACAGCTCAGGTGCGGAACTCACGACAATATCGAGCTGATCTCCAGCTACAAGTGTATATTCTGGCTCCCAATCTACCCATTGTTGGAACATACCCGGCGGAGGCGGCGTTTGATAAGAAATATGCTTTTGATCCCGCAATTTATGGAAAAAATTCTTATATTTTTTTGGACGTTTTATAGCTTTTTGATTGCTGTAACGGGTGTTGGAATTGCTAAAACGGTTAATTGGAGCGTTAAATGATGTACCGTATGGGACGTTTTGAGGATTAACGACAGGGGTTTGACCATATCGAGATTGCGCCTGTGCCGTCGTAGCGGATAGGGCAATTACAGCGCAGGATGTAGTCAAAACGACGATTTTGCGAACAAATAGCATTAAATTAGGCCTTTTTTCAGGGCAAAGTGATTTTTTCCATTAGTTAACAAGAATGGATAAGGAATTATTAAAATTTAGGAGGACATGGTTAACGCGAACACTTTGCGGGGGATTCGCGCATGGCCAGATTCGGTCGAAATACATTTGAGCCAAAAAGCTCAACACACTCACCACGGATGGGGGACCTGACGGTTGGCGATTACGCTAATGGTATGCCGAACATCCGTTTGGGAGAGATGTTCAAATCTTTCTCCAAGCAATTACCTTGGGTCATCATCCTGTTCCTCATAGGGTTTGGAGCAGCGATGTATGCAACTAAAGACTTAAAGCGTAGTTTTTCGGGCGAGGGGCGCATTCTCGTTCAATTTGGGGATGATTATGCGTATGATCCCGTCGGACAAACCGGTCAGCCCACGGGTTTGAACCAAACGATTGATACCATTACCCTGACAGAAGCCGCCATTATGAAGAATGGTGACCTTATCGATATTGTCATTGGAGAAATCGGACCACAAATCATAGCGCCCGAAGCTTGGGAAAAAGTTGAGGCCGCTAGAGCTAGGAACGATAGGCGAGATGAAGACATTGCTTTGATGGAGCTTCGAAATGAAGTTGGAGACTCTTATATCGTAGTGCCGCGCGCCAAGTCCTCTATCATTGATGTCACTTTTAAACATCTCGACCCTGAAGTTGCGGTCAATGCCACAAATGCCTTTATTGACCAATATATTGACTTTCGCCGGACAGTTTTTGTTGAAGGTAAAGATGAAATCATTTCTGAGCGCCGCGCTGCAACCGAAGATCAGCTAAATGTGAATGAACGGGCCATCGCGCGGTTCCTCAAAAAGAACAAAATTTCTGATTTTGGGTCTGAGCAGGAAGGGTTGCAAGAGCGGACAGAGGATTTGAAAGCCTCTCTAAATGAGACGCGGGCCTCAATTTCTGAGACTGAGGCCGCATTAGCTATAGTAGAAGATCAGCTACGGAATACATCTGAGACGATTAATCTCTTTAGAGATGATATTTCAGCCCAGAGAGTTGCGCAGGCTGAGCTAGAATTACGTCAGTTAATGGCGAAATATTTGCCGACATCTGACCCAGTCCGTCAGAAGCAAACAGAATTAAATGAATTGATTAGCTTGCAAAATTCCTATCAAGGACAAGCCAGAGGCGGACGCCGTGTGGGTCCAAACCCAACGCATCAAACCCTAGAAGAACAGCGCAATACACTTGCGGCGACGGCAGATAGCTTACGTGAGCGTGAATTTACTTTGCAGCGTCAGTTGAACTCTGCCGATGCAAAAATTCGCCGATTAACATCGCTAACCCCTGAGTATCAGAATCTTCTGCGGGAACGCGAAACCCTCGAATCGCGTTTGGATTCATATAATGCTAAAGAACAAGAGGCGCTTGTGGATGCTCTACAAGCTGCGGATCAGGCCGAAAATGTCAAAGTCATTTCTTACGCCAAATATCCAAGCAAGGGCCGCAATATGCAGCTCCTTATGTTATTGATAGCGTCTGTGGCTTGGGGGTTAATTTTATTCTTCATCGCCATGATCCGTGTCTTCCTCGACCCGCGTCTTTATTCAGGGCCTGGCGCCTCCAGACGGGAGAGCGCTATGCCGGATATGCATGACGCCCACCCCGTTGCGCAACCGGTTCCAGATTATGACCCAATACCTGAACCCGTGCCCGCCTATGCCCCGTTGCAGCCAGCCGCGCCTAATCCATATGAAATGCCTGCCGCGACCGGATTTTCCGATTCACCTTATGATGCGGCGATTCAGGGAGAAGATATTTACGCGTCTCAACCTTTTGACGAGGTTGAAGCATCAACCCCAAGGGTTGATCAATTTGGACGGCCGCTAAGCACGCCATATCAACCGCCTTATACCGATCCGCCGCCCAGTTATGAGCAAGACCCTAGCTATATTCAGGGAAGCACAGCGTTGGATCTTTCGTATAATCCGTATGCGTCTGGTGAAGCGGTTGCAGGCGCTTTTCAGGCACAACCTCAACAAACAGGTTTTGTTGACCAATATGGACATCCAGTGCCTCCGATGCCTTCTTAGGCGAGTTAATGTCTACCGCGTCAAACTACTCACATTCAGCTCTACAGCAGCGCAATTATGCGCTGTTTAGTGCTTTGCGAGGTTTTGAAAGCCTGATCTTCTTTTTGATGATTTTTATGTTTTCAACGGCCCTTATCGCGTTGTTTTTGACGGATTTTGACAATCTCGAATATCAAAGCCCCTTGGCGCGATCTTTATGGTATCCAGTTTATCTCTTTGTCCTCGTACTTGCTTTGCGAGTATTGCCGCAATTATTACGACTGGTAGCTTTTAACCCGCTGTTGATAGCTTGTGTTTTGATTTCGGGGTTAAGTTTTTTCTGGTCCATTGATCCTGCCATTTCGCTCCGGCGGTCTATTGCGCTATTGCTGACGACCCTTTTTGGTTTGGTTTTGGCCGCGCGCTATGATTGGAGTGGTCTTGTCCAGCGTTTGGCGGTGGTTTTCTGGTTTATGGCCATTGTTTCAATCTTAATTTCCCTCTTCCTACCTGAATATGGCGTACATCAAAGAGTGCATGAAGGGGCTTGGCGAGGCGCTTGGGTCGAGAAAAATTACATGGGCGGCGTCATGGCTAAAGGCGTCATCATTATGCTTTGTGCCTTTGCGATGCGCCCCGATAGAGCGATCGTCTGGTTACCAGGTGCCGCGATGTGCTTCTTACTTGTTCTCATGTCCACCTCAAAGACAGCTCTATTGATTTCTTTGATTGGTATCGGGGGCTTTATCGCTTTGCGGATTTATCGCAGATATGTATTTCTGCGCTTCCCTCTGATTTTAGCCCTAATGACGGTTATCGGCGTAATTGTCAGCATGCTGATTATTGCACCTGACTTTACATTCGGCCTCATTGGTAAAGAGCGAACACTGACAGGGCGCACAGATATTTGGAGCGGATTGATTGCGTCCATTCAACAAAAACCTTGGCTGGGCTATGGCTATGGCGTTTATTGGCTCGACCCTCTGGGGGCCTCTTACTATGTCCGGTTAAGTTTGGAATGGGGTATCCCATCTGCGCATAACGGGTGGCTTGATACATGGTTATCTATCGGTGCGCTTGGGGTTGTTGCCTTTGGTCTATTCTTTATCTTCACAATCATTCTAGCTTTTGACCGTCTTCGTAAAGGCGGAACAGAGACCTATTGGGTTATCTTGTCGACGGTCATGTTCTTCGCCTTTTCCATGTCGGAATCGACGATTTTGCAACAAAATGATTTGTCTTGGGTTATGTTCGTGGCCACCTCAGCCAAACTGTTTGCATTTGAAAAACCGTTTTGGAGAGACAGAGCGCGCCTGCCATATTTCCTAATGCGCCGTACGGATTACCAAAGCCTACCCGTTTAAATTCCGTAGAATTTTGGGGAGAGCCTGTCAGCCCAGAAGACTTTTCCGAAGCCTTGTCCAAGCCGGCCAAGATAGAACACAGACTCGGGACGGTTTCGGACTTTAGAGAGTCCAAAACGCACGCCGTAAATAAGGATTTGTACGAGCCCCACGCCCATCCAAAAGATGACGCGCGGTAAGCCAGACACACCTTTTTCAGCGGCATCATGGGTTGGGGTTTGTCCAAAAGCAAAATTACGCCGCCATACATATTTCAGTGTTGCACGGCTTTCTGGCACATGTTCCAAAGTGATGGCTGCCCGCGTCCAAGCAATGTTTATATCTTGCTTTTCTAATTCCCGGAAAAGAACATCATCTTCACCGCCTGTTTGATTTAGAGCCACGCTAAATACGGGAGTGGGTAAGGCCGTTTTTTTGCGATCAATGAAGCAATTACCCGTGCCAATGCCGCGCTCGATTATTCCATCTTCACCTTGATCTTCACGTGAGAAGAGGGGGCGCATATTTTCGAAAAATTGATTGTTAGGATCTGGCATGACTGCATTGACAGGACCAAAGACTAAAGCAGCATCGAATTTTTTCGCCGCGTTCACCATGGATTGTGCCCATGGTGGGGTGGCTTCCATGTCATCATCTAAGAATAGAATATAACGGCCGCGCGCGATCTCTAGCGCGCTATTTCTCGCATTGCTGACACCGGGCTCAGGGACGTGAATATAGATGATCTTGGCAGAGGAGTCTTTGACCTTCTGCTCCATGAAAGACTTAGCACTCGCCTTCGGGTCATTATCGGCAATGATGATTTCAGTGTTTAGGCCTGCCACCTTTTCTTTTTCAACACTCGCCAAGGCCCGAGCGAGGGAGTCCGGGCGCTTATAGGTCGGGATAATGATGGAAAGATAAGTGTCATCATAAGTCATGATTATACGCTCCGCTGCTGTATGGTGCGGAACGCCTCATCGACGGTCATGACGCGCAAGCCAGCCTCTTTTATTGCCGCAATGATTTTCTGAAAGTCATTAGGCGTGCATCCAAAGTCACTTGGGTTTTCGCGGACGTCATGGGTATAAAGATGTAGCCAGTGCGGCGATGTTTTAGCCGCCTTTATTTTTTGAAAAGCGATATCTAAATCTGGGCCTGAATACACGCGAACGGCGTTGAGGAGGTTAGCATCTTGGCCCATCCATCCGGGTTTCACCACACCGCGTAATGTCTCAAATTTCTGACTTAGGACACGTTTTAGGGCGGGGCTGACATGTCCGAAGGGGTAGGCGAAATGCCGACTGGCTGGCAGTCCGAGAGCTTTGATCGCGGTTTGGTTTTTCTCAATATCAGCAATGTATTCTTCCACTGTCGCGGCGTGTGCACTTAGGTGAGAAAATGTGTGGTCCGCAATCTCGTGCCCGCGCTTATGCGTCTCCACAATATCTGACAGGCTCATGTGCCGTCCAAGATGATTTGTTGTTTCGCATAAGCCGCATGCGACATAGATTGTCGCCCGCCATCCTGCGGCCTCTAGCATGGGAACAGCCGTGTTTATGGCCGACAATGGACAATCATCAAATCCAAATGAAACAATGGATTCCTTGAGTTTTGGTAATGCTGATTTATGCACACCGCGTGATGCGATACGGGCGGCCTTATTGACGAAGCCGCTCATGATAGAACATCCGCATAATGAGACGCGCGCCAGAGTTTTAAGGCTGTCAATCGCGCTCGCATAGGCAGGACATGTGTTTTGACGAAGAATTTCAAAACTGGCCGCATCAGACTTTGCCCGGGCAGGCGGCCCAAGGATTTCGAAATATTATAGAGCGGCAGACGTTCTGCGAGCTCTGGATGGGCTTTTGTAAAGCGAAGGTAATTCGGTCCCGATGTCGCGAAACGATTTAGCAGAGTTGCCGTTGTTTCTAGGCCGAGGTGAATGGCGGGGTTGTCGACATGGACGAGCGTAAAGCGCTTAGACACGCGCGCCGCCCATTCACTGTCTTCCCAACCCCATCCCGTAAATCCGGAGTCAAAAGGCTCGATTTCAAGAACCTGTCGTCTCACACATAAATTAGAAGAGGCCACATATTGCGGCCCGCCAGCTTGGCGCTCATCGAGCGTCAGGCAATCGGAAATTTCCGAAAGGGCTCTGTGGAGATCTCGGTCCGGGTCTGCCTGATGGGTTTCGACTTCAAACCCGCCAAAGATAATATCCGTACTATCTGTTTCGACCAAGCGGAGGTAGTTTTCTAAAAAATTATCACTTGAAGGGCGCATATCTGCGTCAAGGAAGAGAACCCAATCTGCGCGCGCGGCCTCGAATAATCCATTTCGCGCAGCTGAGCGACCTTGATTGGCGGCATTGGTGATGAGTTTGACAGCGCCTTTAGCGGTTTGGATGCCCCCGCGCATTTGTACTGTCAGAACAGGGTCTCCCGTGCCGTCATCATAAAATAAAACCTCAATAGGATTATTGGTGATTTGCACATCTAAGTCTTGCAGAAGGGTGCTCGCATTATCCTTATAAAAAGGGATTAAGACCGATAATTTCGGTGACGTCCCCTTATAGGCCGCGCTTATGTCTATGGTGATTGTCATTCTGCGGGCTCAGGCATGGTTTTTGAAACAGCGCGGGTTTTCAAACCGCGAATGAAAGTTCTGCAATCCGCCGCATTTATAACCCAACAGGCAAGAAAATAGACCATGATGCCGACCGTGCCTTTGATGACGAGCGTGATAAACCCAGGTGCCATACCGCCTAAGGGCAGGTTCATGACGACCAAGGCCATAAGGGTGCTACAGAAGGAAATTTCGAAAGCAGCTTTAAATGGAATAGGGAGTGGATATTCCCGCCGTCCTAAAATCGTCGCAATCACAATCGCGAGCATATAGCTGAAAATCGTCGCCCAGACCGCACCCATTAAGCCATAGAGCGGAATGAGTAAGATGTTTAAACCCAAATTGGCAATGACGGGCAAGATAAGAGCCCAAACGAATTTTTGTGTCTGCCTCGACAACATAAAGGCGCGGTGCACATAATAAATCATACAGCCATTGATTAATCCGGCAAAGGCAATCCACGGCATAACCATCACGGCATTCTCGCGTACGCCTTCACCCAGAATAAATCCTGCATCGGCGGAAACTAAGGCAATGCCTGTTGCAGCGGGGACTGCAATCCACAGCAATGTCGCCCCATAATTTTTCAATATGTTTCGCGACTCTTCTAATCCGCTTTTCTCTATCGCCGTGACGACGACAGGCGTGACGGCCATAGAGACCCAGACGAAGAGGATTTCTAAGGTGCGATTGGCAAGGTTATAGCCAGCATTATATTCACCAGCTGAGGCCTCACCCATCAAATACCCGATGAGATAAACATCGGCCGAGTTCAGTGCATATGATAATAATAATCCGATGCAGAGCGGCGCACCATATTTGAAATAGGTTTTCGTTTTTTGCGGTTGATACTGACCGCCGCGCATTTGTTTCCACATGAAAATAAGATCAATGCTACCGACAATGGCTAGGCCGCAGATAATTCCTGCAAAGGGAGCGGCGGCTTTTAAAGGCGTCGCGATGACAAATAAAACCCCGAGGGTGAAACTCACCAAAGTCATTGACGAATAGGTAAGGGAGTAACGCTTTATCCGGTGGGCCGCTTTATGCGCCTCCATACCTAGGTTGAATATAATTTGGAGACTGGCTGACCCTAAAGCAAAAAACAAAACAAAGGCCAAATCTGAGTTTATAGGCATAAATGTCAGAGCGGCCATAATAGCGGCGAACCCTATCAGGCCCGTCATTAATCCAAGACTATAAAGCGTCTTGAGATGGGAGGCGACATCATTTTCGCTTTCGGCGCGCGCTTGAAACCGCGCCATAGCGGCTTCCATCCATGTAAACAGGCCCATATGCACAAATTGCAGGGTGATCATAGCAATGGCATAAATGCCAAAATCTGACGGCTCCAAGAGGCGCGTCAGGACAGCAATCGTGCCAAATGCGGTTATCACATTGGCCAAATTGACGGGCAGATATGAGAGGATGGACTTACCTAACATGGGATTAACGAACGTTCGTTCGATCTCCCAAGAGAACAGGCAATGTCTTCAACATTATATATATATCCCAAATGACATTTGAGCGTTCGATATATTCAACATCCAAACGTACACGTTCAGCGACATCTTCGCCGTCATGTAAGGGTCCGCGGGAGCCGTTGATTTGCGCCCATCCTGTCATACCAGGCTTCACCTTGTGGCGGTGGGCATATTCACTGACGAGTTCGATACTCTCTTTACCTTGAGTTTTCATGCCAACAGCATGAGGACGCGGGCCGACAAGGGACATTTCGCCCTTTAAAACATTTAGAAGCTGCGGAAGTTCATCTATCGATGTTTTGCGGATGAATTTTCCGATTTTTGTCACGCGGGCATCGCCGACAACGGTTTGCTGCTCGGCTTTCAAATCCGCTTTATCATTTCGCATGGAGCGGAACTTATAGACGTTAAAGACGCGGTTATTAAACCCATGACGCGGCTGTTTAAACAGAGCTGGACCAGGACTATCAAGGCGAATAATGAGAGCAATTAAGCCAAGAATAGGGGCACCTAATACCAATGCTGTGGCGGCGACGCCGATGTCTAATAGGCGTTTTATAGCTGTATGGCGGCCGGATTTCGGATTACCCGTGACATCGCGCAAGCTGATTTCTGCGATTTCCGATACACGTTGTTGAACGTGGTTGAGATTTTCAAATTCATCAACGACGAAAGCAATTCGGTTTGGCAGCAAGCGGACGCGGTTGACGAAATCTTGTTTCCGCTTACTGGCCATGGACGGCAATGTCACCACAATCCGGTTGATATAGGGCAAAGCGTCCCATTCAAGGAGATCATCAAGGCTTCCAACCACAGGTACGCCGTGAATATTAAGCGGCGCGCGCGCTATGCGATCATCGAAAATCGCCAAGATATTTAGTTCTTTTGTCTTTGCATTTTCTTCAATGATGCGCCGTGCACTCTCTGTGGCGCCCAGCATGACAATCGTCGGCGCTAAGGCACCGCGAAGATGAAGACGGCGAACTTGCGAGTGGTAAAGCCCATGTAAGATGGCGAGGAGGGCGATTGCGCCGAGTCCAGCCTTTGCGAGAGCGTCGGGGTAGAAAGTTTCGGGCCTTACAATGAGCGCGACCGTCAACCAGACGCCTAAGGCTGCGAAACTCGCGGTCAATACTGTTTTGAGATGCTGTTTCCACGTGGTGGCCGCGTTGAAGCGGTAAGCATTCGAAATAAACAAGGCGGCTATGAAGATGATAGAACCTAGAATTGAGGCAGCAACAGGGGCGAGGACGCCGCGGCCATTTACGCCGCTATACCCGTTCCAAATACCGAGAGCGATGATGGCGCAAACGAGGACGATATCTAATCCGCGTAGACCAAAGCGAAGGGCGTTCATGTTAAATTGACGGCTTGGGACTTTTATGTCGGCCGTTGTCCTACGCTTGCGGCGGCGGTCAACAGCCGGTTTTTTAGGCTCTGGCCGCACTTTTGCTGCAAATTTTTCCAGCCGCGCATCAGAGGATCCGCGTTTTTCATCACCTTGCCTGTTTACGGACCGCGCAGGTTTTGCAGCGACGCCATTCGCATGTAAGCGCGCGGAAAGTTCCGCGTCTTTTAAGTCTCTTATTGGCATTTAACCCACCTGTTTTTTCTAAGGTGTACACGCATGATGGAAATATCTCGTAAACAGCGGTGTTTTTTCTCAAGCAAAATCAAGGCCGTTGAGAGGTATTTTGTTTCATATGGAGACAATGCGGTCCAAATTATGGTTAAAAAAAACTGAAGTTCAGGCGTAGCTGCAATCTAGTGCATTAGGGGTTGCGGGGGCAGGCCGAAATCGCTACTTCCCCGCTCGGAGACGTGGCCGAGTGGTCGAAGGCGCTCCCCTGCTAAGGGAGTATGGGTCATAAGCCCATCGAGGGTTCGAATCCCTTCGTCTCCGCCACTACCTTCTGGCGCAAACCGACCTTTTCATATCACTCAAGAATTGTGCCCTAGTAACGGGGGTTTAGCGGTCTATGAGAGTTAAAAAGTGCTGCAGAGACGCCTCTGATGCGGCATTTTACGGCCATTTTCACTGAACGTCTCTGAAAGCGATTTTGGAGCTCCGCTTTTGAGAGCTCGAGATGCTGTATTGATGGTTGTTTGTTGCCGTTGATTAGGCTGGGTTTGGGAGTTTGCTTAAGCGAAGCCAAATAAGCTGCGCTGTTCCTGCCAGCTTGTAGGGATGCTCTGATACACCAGATCTTTTAACAGAAGCCCTTTGGGCTGCATGCCAGAAAGAATGGCCAATTGAATGTCAGGCGCTAGGTAAGCAAGTCTTAGTGTTCGCCAAACTTGCCGAGCATCCATTTGGATGTCGGAGCCAATCTTGGAAAGCGAAGGTGTGTCTGAGGCCATATATTTTTTCTTGATCTCATGCGCAGAGTTGAGCGCGGCGATTAATGCAGGGTTCGGTTCAGCTGTCTTTTGAGGTTTGTTACTAATGATGACCTTCTTGCCATTGTTACAAACCTTGAGTGTCCGTCGTCATCGATGGTTCTCTAAAGATAAACGATCTTATCCTTAATCGCGGTGTGGAGATCATAAAAAATGCTAGACCGGTGAGGGTGATCTGGATCGAAATCATATTTGTTTTGCATAGGTTGATTCAAATTTGTCGACCCATCTCCGAATGGTTTCGTAGGAGATGTCGACACCTCGTTCTATCATGAGTTCTTCGACGTCGCGAAAGCTGAGATTGAACCGGAAATACA